>DAOVTR010000039.1 GCA_030633015.1 Bdellovibrionales bacterium | reverse complement strand
AATTTAACATTAGTAAATAGTAATACTGGTTCAATAATACGAAAGTTTCCTTTTGTTTCACCTCGAGGTCCTGTCCAAATTAATGGTAAGTTTTATATTGGTACAAATGATGGGAAGTTAAAAGTTTTTGATAAAAAGTTTAATAAGCAGCTTGAAGTGACTCTTTCCGAAAAAGCAATTGGAAGAGTTAAAAAATGGAAAAATAGATTAATCGTTCCAACTATTAGTAATAAAATATTTTTATTGAATTTAGATACTTTAAAAGTAATTGAATCTTTTGATTTTGGTCATAGTTCATCAGCTATTTTCGGAGATATTGAAACCTATGAAGATAATCTTGTGCTTATATCTTCTAGAAATAGGTTATATGTTTTCAGATAATTAGTGTTGTTTTTTCAGTTCTTCCCAACGTTCTAAGTAGGTAACAACCCATGGAATTTTCATTCTATTAGTAAGTTCGTAAGCGTACCCATAGTCATTTACTGATTTATCTTTTAATGAGGTTTTTAGTGATTTAAGAAGTAAGAGATTATTAAATATTGGAGTTTTTAAAATTGTATACAGGCTTTGATTTGAACCGTACATTTGTCCAGAGTTTGTAATATGTCTAACTAGATTTTCAAACGTGTAGTAATTATTGCTTTTACCCATTTCGCAAAGACTAGTTAGTTCATTTTTAGTCTTTTGAATGTGGTAGTTTATTGCTTTAGTAATTACAGCATCTGGGTTTTTTCCATCTTTTATCTGCTTATAAACAGTGTGATCTTTGATCTGATTATTTACAGGAAGCATTAACTCTGGATACATGGATATATTTTTTAATGCTTTATTTAAAGTAGGTTGCTTGAGAGTAAATATTGCACTTTTATTATTGGTTTTGTTCGTTTTATTATAAGTTAAAAACGTATTATGAAAATGAGGGCAACTTATAATTTTTTCTTTAGGGTCTGCAGTAAACTTTCTAAGTTCATCGTATTGAGATAATAAAGTAATAAAATAGAGTCTTTTGTTTGAGTAGTTTGTATTTTCTTTATAACGAATATTATTTTTTGTTACAGAAGCTGGTCCGCGAGATCTTGATTTTGCAAATAGATTTTTACTTTCAACAAGCTTATATGTTGGGACAGGATTTTCAGAATCTTTTTTAGGAGCAAATCTCTCCATTTTCTGGGCAATGCTTTCAGACTGTTTAAGACCAGACGAGCAGGTAATAAAAGAGCTAAAAATTGCAAGAATAATTAAAAGTTTAACTGTTTGCTTAGTCATAAAGGCCTCTTTGCTTTAGTTTATAACAAGGATTTTCTCCTTAATTACTTATCGTCAAATATTGCCTTTTTATTAGTTTAGATTATTAGTTGAGTGTTTTAGTTCAGTTCACAGATGAGTGTAATTACCATTAATTACGGCGTCATTTAGATCTACTACTGTATGAAATGTTTTTATTTTATTAAAATTATCTTTTATTTCAAAAATATATTCACCTGGAGGAAGTATTTTATAAAATTCTCCTCTGTCAAATCCATAAGCTTCATTATTTGAATTTAATGAATTTTTCGACCTTATTTTTACTGTGCCGTTTGTTGATTTATCACTGAAATAAAATCCTGCGCCACTGAAAATATAACCCATATATTTAATCATGGCATCTCTGTTTAGGCTGTATTGCTTGGGGATTTCACTTAAAGAAGGCCATTTTGTATTAGAAAGTTCAATTGTTACTTGTAAGTCATTGTGCCAGTGGTAACTCCAGTCTTGCATTCCTCCATTGATTTGATACCACTTGGCACCATTAACAATACCATCAGAAAAGACGTAAGAATTTTTCATATTATTATTTAATTTTGCATATTCAAAAGAGAAATGTTTAATCATATTGTGTAGTGGAAAACTATCTTTAGTTGTGTCCCATGGATAGTTAACTACAACGGCTCCATCATGAAAATTAGCCGATAGGCTAAAGTGTCGCTTTCTTTGAAAATTCATCATGGCAATAGTTTCAGCAGCTCTATTGTTAGTGCTGTTTTCATTATCTAATGTTGTAAAGTCAGGAAAGTCTCTATTTAAATCAATCCACTTACTATTTGCTCGCCGTTTTAAGGCCATACCGTCAGGATTTAAACTTGGTATAATAAATATTTCGCTATTGTTTATTAAATTTTCAATTTTTAAATTACCCATATAATATTGTTCTATAATATCGCGGGTGAATTTAACTAATAGTTCTCTTCCTACAATTTCATTTCCATGCATATTAGCAACATATTTAAATTCTGGTTCGACTTCATCAATTGAGACATTATCTGATATTTTTATTCCCATTATTGGGCGGCCTAATGTGGTTTTTCCTATGGAAAAAACTTGAGCAATATTAGGATAACTATTTGCGAGATTAACTAGCTTATTGTTTACCTCTTCTGGTGAGTCATACTCAAAGGATTTAGAGTTGCTTACTGTTTGAAGTGGGCCATGATTTATTTTTATTTTTTTAAGCCAGACTCCAAGTCCTGAAGGGCCATATAATTCATACCCATCATTAGATACCAAATCTATTATAAGTTCTGGATTTTTTTGAAAAAAAGTTAAATAATTTTTTTTCTTATCAAGAATAAAATATCCCTCCTTTGCGATAGGAGAAGCAGCAGTTATATTCAAAAAAATTTGAGTGGTAAGAATAAAAATAAATATAATTTTTAACATGGCCATATGCTTCCTGCAAAAAAAAGAGTTTCAAATTAATTTTCTCATGTGGCCTAAATTAATCAAATCGCACCGCATGGAGGCAAAATAGTTGGGTTTTAACAAGTCAATTTTTTTAAAAAAAACAAAAATCCTTCGTCAAGTTTTTTGTTTTAAATGTAATAATTTAAAAGTCATAACAATTTATTTTATTTGGGGAGACACTATATCTAGTATTATGTCATTTAAATGACGGATTAAAGCACAAGATGTTGTGTGTTTACTGTTGACTAAGACTGGAAAATTTAATTTCATAGAATGAGTCATTTGATTATTTTTTAATAATCAAATTGATAAAAGAGATCAATTTTTATATGTACATATACACGGAAGTTTAGCAAATCAAAGGAGTGTTTTAATGAGGGTCAAGCGAATTTTCACCAAGAAGGGTCAATCAGCTTATTTCGATTTAGAATTTGAAAAAAGAACAAGTGAAGTAAAAGAGTTAGATGGATCTGGTAGTAATGCCTTAGAAGTTACTGTTCCTAAGCAGTGGTCTCAAGTTGCTACAGATATCATTGCTCAAAAATATTTTAGAAAAACAGGTGTTCCTAAATTAGATGAACAGGGAAAAACAATTCTTGATGAATTTGAGAACCCTGTGCTTGGTGGAGAGACAGATTCAAGGCAAGTATTTGATAGACTTGCAGGTTGCTGGAGAAAGTGGGGACAAGATTCTAATTATTTTGATTCAAATGAAGATGCGGATGCATTTCAATCAGAGCTTTCGTTTATGCTGGCAAATCAAATGTGTGCGCCAAATTCTCCACAATGGTTTAATACAGGTCTAAACTCCGCATATAAAATTGAAGGATCTCCCCAAGGACATTTCTATGTTGATCCTAAAGATAATGAGTTAAAAAAATCTACATCTGCTTATAAGAGACCTCAACCTCATGCTTGTTTTATTCAATCAGTTAGTGATGATTTGGTAAATGAAGGCGGGATAATGGATTTGTGGACTCGTGAAGCAAGGCTATTTAAGTATGGTTCGGGAACGGGGACAAATTTTTCATCAATTAGGGGAGCTGGGGAAAATTTATCAGGTGGAGGAGCGTCTTCAGGATTAATGTCATTTTTAAGAATAGGTGATCGGGCAGCAGGTGCCATCAAATCTGGTGGTACAACCAGGCGTGCGGCCAAAATGGTTACTCTTGATTTGGATCATCCGGATATTGAAGAGTTTATTACGTGGAAAACAAAAGAAGAGAGAAAAGTTGCAGCATTGGTTGCAGGATCAAAGATATGTAAAAAACATTTGCAGTTAGTTGCAGATTCATTAAATTCCGTGGAAGGTGATAGTCGTTTTTCAGCAAAGGCAAATCCTGCTTTGAAAAAAGCTATTTATGATGCAAATGTTGATCAAGTTCCAATGAAGTATATTTCAAGGGTTATTGAGCTTGCAAAACAAGGTTATAATGATATCCAATTTGAAATATATGATACAGATTGGACAAGTGAAGCTTATCAAACAGTTTCTGGTCAAAATTCTAATAATTCAGTGAGAATTCCAAATAGCTTTTTTGAAAAATTAGAAAAAGATGAAGATTTCGAACTGATAAATAGAATTGATGGAAAGGTTTCTAAAAAGATAAAAGCAAAAGATTTATGGGAAATAATCAATCAGGCCGCATGGAATTGTGCTGATCCTGGATTACAATTTGATGATACAATTAATGAGTGGCATACTTGCCCGCAGGGAGGAAGAATTAATGCTTCTAATCCTTGTTCAGAATATATGTTTCTAGATAATACCGCTTGCAACTTAGCTTCTTTAAATCTTGTTAAGTTTTTAGACCCAGTAACTAAAATGTTTGAAGTTGAAAAATTTACTCACGCGTGTGAGCTTTGGACTGTCGTTTTAGAAATTTCTGTTCTAATGGCCCAGTTTCCTTCTGCTGAAATTGCAAAGCTATCTTATGAATATAGAACATTAGGTCTTGGTTTCGCTAATATTGGTGCCCTTTTGATGATCATGGGTGTCCCTTATGATTCTGAAAAAGGTAGAAGTATAGCAGCTTCCATTGCTGCAATTATGGGAGGAGTCTCATATAAAACTTCTGCACTTTTGGCATCTGAGCATGGAACCTTTCTTAGATATGATGAAAACAAAGAGGATATGCTTAGAGTAATTAGAAATCACAAAAGAGCAGTTGATGGCGAAATGGATGGCTATGAAGGATTGACAATTAATCCACAGGTATTAAGTGGAAAACTTGCTCCAAAATATTTTATAGAAGCTGCAAGAAAATATTGGAGTGAAGCTCTTGAGTTAGGCGAAAAGCATGGTTATAGAAATGCTCAAGTTACGGTTATAGCTCCAACGGGAACTATTGGCCTAGTTATGGATTGTGATACAACAGGAATTGAACCTGATTTTTCTCTTGTTAAATTTAAAAAATTATCAGGTGGTGGTTATTTTAAAATAATCAATCAGTCGGTTCCAATGGCCCTTGAAACTCTTGGATATAAAAAGGACAATATTAAAGATATTATTAAATACGCTGTAGGTGCTGGAACGTTAGATGGGTGTCCATTTTTGAATAAAGAGTTTCTACAAAATAAAAAAGTACCCAATACAATTATTGAAAAAATAGAATCTGCTCTTGCAGGCGCCTTTGATATTACGTTTGTCTTTTCAAGATTTCTTTTTGGAGATAAGTATTTATTAGAACAGTTAAATTTAACAAATGATCAATTGGGTGATCCTGAACTTAATATTTTAAAACTTTTAGGTCTAAGCGATGATCAGATTGCTCAAGCAAATGATTATATTTGTGGAACAATGTCACTAGAGGGAGCACCAGAATTAAAAGAGAAACATCTTAATGTTTTTGATTGTGCTAGCAAGTGTGGAAAATATGGAACACGTGTAATTTCTGCTTTAGGACATATTAAAATGATGGCATCAGTTCAGCCATATATTTCTGGAGCAATATCTAAAACCATAAATATGCCTGCTGAGAGTACAGTCGCTGATGTTGCAGATGCTTATTATCAGTCATGGAAATTAATGACTAAGGCCAATGCTATTTATCGGGATGGATCAAAACTTTCACAACCACTTAATGCTTCTGCATTTGATGATTTAGGATTGATGGATTTTGAAGAGGCTTCTCAGACAGAAAAAATTACGACTGTTGCCCAGAAAATTGTAGAAAAAATTATCTATAAAGAAGTTTCTAAAAGAAGATCTTTGCCTTCTAAAAGACTTGGTTATACTCAAAAAGCAAATATTGGTGGTAATAAAGTTTATCTTCGAACAGGAGAGTATGATGACGGGATGCTTGGTGAAATTTTTATAGATATGCACAAAGAAGGTGCTGCTTATCGATCATTGATGAATTGCTTTTCCATTGCCATCTCTTTAGGTCTCCAATATGGGGTGCCTCTAGATGAATTTGTTGATGCGTTTACATTTACAAGATTTGAGCCAAACGGAATGGTTTCAGGACATGATAATATTAAAATGGCCACTTCAGTAATTGATTATATTTTTCGAGATATTGGAATGAACTATTTAAATAGATTTGATCTGGTACATGTTAAACCTTCAGATCTTAAGCCTGATTCTGTTCAAGGTGAAAATGATAATGAGCCTCTTTTAGAAATTATGGAAGGGCGTCAGGAGGTTCATGCTGATGGACAAGTTTCAGAAGTTAAGCCTCAAAAAGTTTTTTCAAAGCAGTTTAATTCTGAAATGGTAACTGAGCAAAAAAAGAGACAGGAAGCAAAAATAAAAGGTTATGAAGGGGATGCCTGTCCCGAATGTGGTGCTCTAACTCTTGTTAGAAACGGCTCTTGTTTGAAATGTGATAGTTGTGGTGCAACTACAGGTTGTTCTTAATTTGAACTAGAGTGATAAATTTCAGATTCATTTCCTTGTCGGTCAACTGCAGTGATACCATAGTGGCCAACAGTTGCAGAAAGATGGGCCAGCCAATCGACAAATGATTGAGTTCCATAGGGAAGTGAGGCAATTTTTCGGGCCTGAATGGCAGCAGGATTTCCAAGTTCAGAGTAATAAATATTATAATAACGAATCTTAGAGTCTGAATTTTCATTCCAAGATAACCTAAATTGTCCAGCAGTTGATAGCTTAGTAACATTAAAATTTGATGGAACATTAGGTGGAGTTGTCCAGAATAATTTTTTTCCTTTTGGAAGAGCAATGGTTGAGCTTGAAACTTGATTTGAAGATACTGTAACTTGAATGATCTCAGATAATTCCCTAGACTCTAAATTGGAATGCTCCTCGGTTGTTAAAGCATAAAAAAATGTTCCATTTGTAAGATTGTCACTAATCTTAATTTTATTTTGTGTTGTAACCCATGATTGATTATAGGTTGGTTTTAAAGTATTAGTTACTGAATCGTTTAAATAATTTGCAGTTGATGAGTTAACCAGTCTCCACCCTTGATCTAAACTATTTGATCTCCATAGATGATAGTTTTTGACCTCTCTTGAAAAAAGTACTTCACCATTTATTTCATCGATTAAGTTTGTATTGGGATTAATCCATGTGCGAGAGGTATATTTAGGAGGTAAAAAAGAGATATCCAATTTTCCTGCAGTTTGCGAAAGTATCGCTCCTAGATTTGTAGGTGGTGCAGGGTAGTGGACAACTGACCAAAATGAATCAACTGCATTTTGACCATTTAGAAATTCACCATGCCAAGCAACTTTTGTGCCATCTGGACTTTGGGCCGGCCTTGGATTGGTTTCATAACTTGTTCCTCCATCTGCGTGAGCGTAGGATTGGTTTACTACAATTTGAGAATATTTATCATTGAATTTTTGGGCCAAAATTGTTCTGACAGTGTCATCACCATTTGAAGAGGATACTGTCCAGTCTGTAAATCCGTGCCAATCATGGTGGGAGGCACCACCGCCAAAAGTTGCTACCACATATTGTTTTTCATCTATATCCCAAACTCCAGGCCCAATTCCTAAAGGGTCGTTCCACGATAGTGCCGTACAACAACTTGAGTGAAGAGCATATCGTCCCCAGCGATCAGGAACAAAATGAGACCAGTAGCCACTTAAAAATGGATCAGGATTGTTTCCGCTATCAGCATTAACAGGCCATGCTTCAGCAAAGTCATAATTTGAATTGGTTACAGGGAAATCACTGTTGTCATATCTTGCTCCACCGTCTGCAGCAGAACCAATGGTTTTAAGTTTCCACCAAGCACGGTGAGCTCCACCAATAGGCATTATAAAATACCAATCCCCAGTTCCAGCGTAGTAGCGATCATGGGCTGTAGTATAGGTTGATGGAGTAGTTCCGTATAAACCAAGATTACGGTCAATGGAGTAACCATCACTGTCGTCAATATTGGGATTTGGATAAACTGTTGTTGGATAAACTTTATTTTCATCATATGAGCTTATTAAAAGTTTTTTCCCATCAGCTGAAATCATTTTATCAATTTTTATACTTTCAGGATAAGTTAAAATTGTGCTTGTTGATACGGAGCTATCGGTTACGACTGTTTTATTAAGCTTATTGGGATCATTAGGCCATCCATAAGTAACTTCATAATAAGTATCAGGACGTTGAGGACACCAGTGAAAATATCCATTAATAGAGTTGTACCAGCGACTCGCACCTTCAACTGTTGGACGAAAGTTTTTTCCGTTGGTATTAACTGTCATCCAGATTCTTCCATCTGAATTAGAAAATGCTTGAGTAGCTCTTTGAGAGGCAATTGCCATTCTTTTTCCGTCAGCACTCCAAGGAGTAACTCCAATATCATTATGATAAAAATTATCAATTTTTGGTGTGTTGGTCATTTTCCAAACTTCATGTCCACTAATACTGTCAAAGTATACAAAAGTTTCAGGCTGCCATATAAAGGATGTCGGATTTTCTAAAGATGAAGGATTCCATGATGCCTGATCTTTTCTCTGTTTTCTTTTAAAAAGCTCAACAAGATTTTCAGGAATATTAGTTGGATTATTAACTGTTACAGATTGAGTAATTTCATGAGTGCTACTATTTTTATTAGTTAAAACAATTTTTAGAGTGTATGTTCCGTTGGTCGTTGCAAGAGTGTCCCACTCCCATTCAAATGGAGCATCTGTTTTTGTAAAGGATAAACTATTATTTAGATAAAACTTTATATCAGCTATTTCTTCACTATTTGAAACAGTCGGTCTGATATATAAAAAGTTATTGATTGCATTTAAAGAAACGGTAGGAGAGACAGTAAATCCGTCTAAAGTACTTGTTGTCCCATGCGTTGTATCGTTTGAATTGTTGTCTGTTGAGGAGATGTTGGAAGTTTTATCAGTAGTTTTAATATTAAATTTATTATCCATGCATCCCATTAATGATAAGATAAAAATTAAAGGTAGTATCCATACTGTTTTTACTATTAATACTTTCATAAATTCCCCTAAATAATTAAAACAGTTTCTTATTGTGAGCAGTAGTAGTGGTGGTTCCAGCGATATCCTGAATTAAACAGCATTCCACTTTGTTCTCCCGATTCACTTTGATCAATAATGGAATCAACAAAGCTTAAAAAGTACTCATCACTTTGATTACCAGCGGTCGGAATATAAGTCATGCCTTGCGGTTCAGGTCGATATTTTCCAATGGCCGATCCCGCGTAGATTACCTCACCAGAAGAGCAGTACTGAGCTCCAAGATATCCAATTTTATTGTATACAGCTCGATCAAGTTT
>DAOVTR010000229.1 GCA_030633015.1 Bdellovibrionales bacterium | reverse complement strand
AAATTTTTGTAAAAATGATGGTAGTGACAATGATAAATGCCTTGTTGAAATTGTAAAAAGACCATCTGATGCTATTTTTATAAATAATACCTTCTGCTCTTGCTTAGATGGAAAGCCAGATCTTTATAATAACTGCAGCGCTACCTGTTCCCAAACTAATGACCCTACTCCTGTCCTATATTTGACCTTTAGTATTTCAGCAGATGTTGAACTTAACGAAAATTTAGGCTCTGCTCAAAACTGGTGTAGTGTCTCCCTTAACAGTGAAGATGGCTCACCTACTTGCAAGTTTTATCTAACTGATGGAGTGAATGAACAACCATTTAATGTTACTTGGACAGGTCCTAATGCTGCAAATATTGATCTTTTAGGATCAGCAAAAGATAAAACTTATCTAGGATACATTAAGGAGATTAACTCTGGAATAAAAAGTAGTACCATTCAAATTAGAAGAACTGCTGCTGACAGCAGTGATGATTATATTGCAGGAGCACTTAAGATTGCACCCATCTCTCAATACACCTGTATAAACAGAATTGGAACGACTGAACTAGATGGCATATATTACAGCGCGGCTTTAAAGCACCATTACTTTTATCCTTACAATGAAAATCCTCCCATTATAACTGATACCCGTTTTTTATTCTGTCACGACATATCTATTCAAACTCAAGATAGTCAACTTCTTCCAAGGCTCGAAAATATTCCTAACTCATTTAGTGTTTGGAATAAATCCGACTATCGCTTTGATATAACTCTTGATCCATCTCAAACCCAATATGATATTAATTATATAATTGAACAAAAACTTTTAAATGATTATGGAGTAGAAAAGAGTATCAATATATTTGCTCCTCTATATTGGAAAAACTATCCCCTTGATGGGCAAGACTCCACAACTGGATTTAGTTATTTTCAAGGTTTTTTTATGCAACCCTGGATAAGTACCACTACTAATCTAGGTTATTGCCCAACCCAAGAACACTTCCTAGGTGACAATCCCCTATTTAATATACTTGGAGAATTTATTGGAGATACGGAAGGAATCTATATGGCCTATGCTCAAGAAGAGGTTGTATTTAATGAAAATGGAACCTATCTTCCAGATGAAAATGGAGATCCGATAATTGGACCTCAAGATCTGCTTCTTATTAAAGAGAGCTTGCTAAAAAAAGTATGGTTTTATATTGAAGCAGGTCAACACTATACTCCAAATGAGTTCACTGCAGCTGATAAAACCCTATTTTTCTATTGGCCAGCAGATGAGATTAATCCCTACATAAAAAAATCAACCCAAAGAATATATACTGTAGTTGCACCTGAAAATTTAAATAACACGAGTGTAGATCCCACTACTCAAACATACCATTCACCATCTGATAAGCGATTTGGCTGTATACCTAAAATGTAACTTATATTTTAAAAATAGTTTTTCTAAATAGAGTTACTGCGGGGTTGAGCTCGTTATAAAACAAAAAGAAAAAAATCGTTAGCCTCACAATCATTAAAAAAGAAGATCTTAAAATAAAATGAAATACCATGCCAAAAAAGGAATATACTACTGCCTTTCTTTTTAAAATTATTCCTAGAATAAATGTCGCCACAAAAAAAGAGGCGTAAATAATCATTTTACTAGTTTGTCCAAAAATCTTAAGCAGATGAGGTATGGCGTTGGGATCTTTTAAAAGCCTAATGTAAAACTCTAACAAAGAAGATTCAGGGCCAATAAATTTTTCAAAAAAAGTACCTTTTGTATTTTTTAAAATAGCATTTTTAAAAACGTCATCATCAATAGTTTGAAACTGTTTTAAAGCATCTTTTATAATTTGTTCATAACCTGCTAAATTCATATCTTTCAAGCTATCTAAATTAAAAACTTTAGTAGGATTCATATCTACTTCTGTTTTTTTACTCATAAGTGAACTTAAATCAATATTTGATGATGCTTTAAGTTTTTCAAGTAGAAGTTGCTGCTCTTTAATATTTAATATTTTTATATCTTCGAGAGCTTTAAAATCACCTTTTTGAACTTTTACACATAATTCGTCAAACTTTGTCTGGTTGCCAACCTCATACTTGTCAACTAAAGTAGCTTCTGTAGTTTTGTCAATAAACTGGGATAGATACTCTACTCTTCTCTTTTGATACTCTGCTTCACTTAAATCATCTAAATTATCATCTTGAGCAACGACAGATGTTGAAAATAAAAGAGAAATTAAAATATAATAAAAAATAAAAAATCTCATCTTAAATTATTTCTTACGTTTAGAATAACCATCAAGAGCAAGGGTGACAGGTGCTGCAACAAAAATAGAAGAGTAAGTTCCAATCAACACTCCCAAAGAGATTGCTAAGAAAAAATCCTTAATTGCAAGTCCTCCAAAATAATACATGGTAAGTGAGATGAAAAGTGTCGTACTTGATGTAAGAATAGTTCTGGAAAGGGTGTCGTTAATCGCATTATTAATATGAACTTTAAGATCTAATCCTGCAAATTTTTGCTCATGCTCACGAACTCTATCATAGACAATAACCGTATCATTCACTGAATAACCAATTACGGCCAACAGGGCGGCAACCGTTTGCAAAGTAAATTCAGTACCAGTCAGAGCAAAAATCCCTAAAATTATGGATACGTCATGAATAAGAGCAACAATTGCACCTGGAGAGTATTTAAAATCAAAACGCAAACCAATATAAATCATAATAGTAATCAAGGCCCAACCCATGGCCTGAAATCCAGAGACTCGAAGCTGAGCTCCTGCCTTAGGTCCTACAATATCTACTTTTCTTATTTCGACTTCACCATTTGGATAGTGTTTGGTTAAGGACTGATTTAGATCATGAGTAACCTCATTTAAGTTTTCCTCGCTAGCAATTACCTTAAGAAGATATTCATTCTCTTTCAACTCTCCAATACTTTGAGCAGTTATGCCTTTAAAGCCGTCACGCTTTAACTCCGATCTCAGTTGATCTAAAGATATATTCTTTGCAAACTTAACTTGTACTTCCGCTCCACCTCTAAAATCAACCCCATAATTAATCTGGGTAAGAATAAGATAAATGGAAATAGCAACTAAAACTGCAGACATAACTGACGCTGCAAAAAACTTTCCGGTAAAATCTATTTTTGTTCCACTCTTAATTAACTCAATCATATTTATCCTCTCAATTAAATACTTAAATCTTGGCCTTCAACTTTATTCATATAAAACTCAAAAAATAATTTTGATACAAAATATGAAGTATATACGGTTGCACATATTCCGATTAAAAGAGTTACTGCAAAGCCTCTAATTGGTCCTGTTCCAAAATTCAGTAGACACATTCCTGCTAAAGCTGTTGTAATATTCGCATCAATTATAGTCCAAAAGGCGTTATCAAAACCACTTTCAACTGCTTTATAAAAGCTGACTCGATTACGAATCTCCTCTCGAATTCTCTCATATATAATGATATTTGCATCAACGGCCATACCGATAGTTAAGGCAATACCTGCAATACCAGGAAGAGTTAAAGTTGCTTCAAACCCCACCAAACAGGCCATAACAAACAGAAGATTTAATCCCAATGTTACAATAGCAACTGCACCTGAAATTCTATAGTAAAACAGAAGAAAAATAAAAACTAAAACTACTCCTACAATTCCTGCATATTGAGCTTTATCAATTGAATCATGTCCCAAGCTAGGACCTACAATTCTCTGCTCTAAAAAATCCAGCTGTACTGGAAGTGCTCCTGCTCTTAATACTAGAGCAATATCTCTGGCCTCTTTCATAAGCTTATTATAGTTACCTGTTCCAAGCGTAATTTGGGCTCTTCCTCCACCTATTTTAGATTGAATATTTGGTGCAGTATAGACGTTACCATCTAACACTACGGCCATTCTCTTACCAATATTTTCCCCTGTGATCTGCTCAAACATTTTAGCGCCAGCACTTTTAAAATTTAAAGAGACGTATGGCTCATTTTTCTGCTGATCTATCTGGACACTTGCATCGGCCAAGTCATCCCCTGTAAGTCTTGGAGCTGAATCAACCAGATAAGGGATTTTAAACTCTATTTCATTGGTTGCCTTACTAACCTTTTTTT
>DAOVTR010000190.1 GCA_030633015.1 Bdellovibrionales bacterium | reverse complement strand
TTTGCATTGCTTTTGTTAAAGTTATTTTTGAAGCATAAATTGCAGGATAGATTGCGGAAATAACACACATTAATCCTACTACTAGTGGTATAACGGTTATGTGACTTAAAGAAAAAATATAATAAATTGGATCAGAAATTGTTATTTCTCCAACTTGCATTCCATCATAGTCGATCCCATATTTGGCCATTGGAAATGCAAATATAAAAGTCAAAATCAATCCAAAGACCCCGCTACTAATCACCACTGACAATGACTCTAGTATTATTAACTTAAAAATAGAAAAAGGTCTTGTTCCAATCGAACGCAGTACCCCAAATTCATACATACGTTCATATAGTGACATGAAAAGCGTATTTATAATACCAAGGATGACTAAAATAAAAATAATAAAACCTATGATAATAGTTGAATACCTTGCCATCTCAAGCATGGAGCTAACTTCAGGGGCCAACTGTTTCCAATTTTCAGCAATGTTCTTTTCCGTTGTATATCTCTTCCAAATTAAATTATTTATATCTTCTGCTACTTTAAAATCTTTAAATTTTAAAACAATCTCGTGAACTTCATTATTCAAATTTAACATTTTTTGAGCAACCACTTTTTTTATAAATACAACTGCTCCATCCATTTCATTAGAACCAAAAGTAAATATACCTGAAACTCTAAATTGCTCCTGTGATAGCTCTCCGTTGTAAGCTTGACCTACTGTTACGACTAACTTATCTCCAATATCCACCTCTAGCTTGTTGGCAAGCTTTTCACCAATATATATTTCATTGTCTTTTTTGGGAAGCTGACCTTTTTTTAAGGCGCGTAAAATTTTTGTTATTTTGATCTCACGATCAAAGTCAACTCCAATAAGCCCTAAATTAACATAGTTACTTGAAGATGAGATCATGGCAAAACTGACAGTCCTAGTAGAAAAAGAAGAAAGATCCGGTTCATTATTTAATTGCTTAATGATTTCTTCTAATCCAGCAACTGTTTTTTCAACTTCCTTTGTCTTTTGAAATCCTCTACCATGAATTTGGCCATCGCCCATAAATGTTGATACTACATTACTGATCATATTCACTTTTGTTCCTTGAACATAACCATCCGTTAAAATCAAAGAACAGAGCCCAACTCCAATTCCAAGGGAACCTAAAATTGTTCTTCTCTTATTTCTAAGGACATTTCTAAATGCTAATCGAAAAAACATATCATATCCTTTACATATCTCTCATTGCTTTAACTGGAGCAATTGCTGATGCTTTTATACCTGGAAAAACACTTACTAGCATGGAAGTAAAAAAAATAATTAGAGCAGGCAATAAAAATGATTTCATATTAACAATGCCATACATGGTATCAATCACCATCCCTCCAAAAGTGATTGGAGTAGGATACTGATAGCCAATTTCTGCAAAATAATAATTTACGCCAAAAGAAAAAAATGATCCGATCACGCAGCTTATTAAAGCAAGTATAAAAACTTCACTGACAATTAATAGAAATATTTGAATAGGTCTGGTGCCTATTGCTTTTAAAACTCCAAATTCTCTTGTACGTTCTAAAATATTCATTAAAACAGTGTTTAATACTCCGATTGCCACAATAAAAATGATTATAAAAAGAAAAATATAATTCCCCTGCATATCTGCAAGCATGGCCTTATAAAAGTCTTTTTTAACTACTTGCCATGGATCAACACTATAGTTTGCAATCTTTGTTTGTAAATTAGCAGCAATAGATTTTGCAAGCTGCTGTTTTTGGCCAATTATAACATATTTATGAACTCGACTTCCTAATACTAAAAATTCCTGCAATGCCTTCAGTGGTATGTATGCTCTTTGCTTACCAAGCTCTTGAGCAATTGCGACTACTTTAAACATATCATTTGCAATGGATCCATCTGCGCTCTGTGAAATAACAACCAAATCATCACCAATGTTAATTTTCAAAGTTTGAGAAAGTGATTTCGAAATAATTGTCTCGTAGGCCATATCCTTTTTAAAATATTCTCCTTCTTTAATTCTAAATTTTATGGAAGTTGTTTTAAACTCACCGACAGGATCAATTCCAATCATCTCAATACCAGCAGTTTTGTTTTTAAAAAATGATAGCCCGCCTGTATACACTCTTTTAGTGTATGATTTCACTTCTGGAGTACTGTTTAACAGTTCATCAATCTTTTCTTGTGAATTTATTGTCTTATATATTGAGGGGTTTTCTAAATAATCGCTGTGGTTAATTTGCAGGTGACCTGAGCTACTTTTTGTAAATGTATCAATAATATTTGAATACATCCCATCTCCAACACTTATTGAAACCGATGTTAAAAAAAATCCAAAGATCATGGCCAGAGCGGTTAAAATAGATCTTCTTTTATTTCTAATAATATTTCTATATGCTAATTTAAAAAACATGCCTACCTTCTCTTTTGTAAGTTTTTTCTTGTGAAAACGTTTTGTTTTACCAAATTATTAAAACTTGCTTCTTTATAGATTACGACGGTTTTTTGTTTCTTTTTGTTCAACGGAATCAAAACAATTCTAGTCGGAATAATCTTGCCTCCCATTTCCTTTACATCTTCCATTAACATGGTTCTGACCTTTTTTCCTTTTTCGTTAAAAAAATCTTGAACCTCTACTATTTTATCTGACTTTCTAATTTTTAAAATTATTTTACCCCAAACTGTTACCGTCTCTTTTTTTGGCCTTAGCTCAATATTGTAATATGCCTTATCTTCACTTATTATTTCTGCATTATAATCATCAATCAAACTGGCCTCTTTTACCATGTCATCATTTGTAAAATCTGATCCCATCCATGCTCCCATCATCATTGACGGAGGAATTTTTATAATTTTATTAATTTTGGGAAAGTAATTCCACATATCCCTGCCTCGTTTAAGGGTTGCTATTCCAGCATCTTTTTTTGGGCTTAAAATTCTTACAAATGTTTTATTCATTTCACTTGTCCACATCTCCATCGTCATTATTCGTTCCCAATTTTCAGTTTTTACTTGCATCTCTACAATACTATGACTTGAACTGCTCCTATAAAGTTCATCTACCTTTTTCAACAACTGTTTTAATTGATCACTGCTTGCTTCCAGGCAAAAAGACAGACCAATAATTAATAGTCCTAAAATAATTTTTTTCATATACATTCCTTATGACCTTGCTGTAATTCCAAAAAAATATAGTTGCGCAAGCTTATTAACTCTCTGATCCATATTAGGAATCAACTTTTTAAGTCTCTCATCATTTATTTGCTCGTAAATAGTATCAATAATAAACATAAAAAAGAATTTATCAAAATCCTTGCAAATAGCACCTTTTTTTTGAGCATCTAAAAAAAAATTCAAAGTTATCTTCTTAGATTTTTCAAAAGACTTAATAACATATTCATACAATTCATTTTGCGGATCATATAAATCATCTAGAAACAGTTGACCCATTTCATTTATAAGATCCATTTCTGATTTTATAATTCTATTCATTTTTTCTGGAAATAAAATGTCCTGTTTAATAATTTCTAAAAAACGCTTTTCACCAAGCTCTTGATATTGACCCAACACAACTTGCACCAAATTAAGCTTATTTGAAAAGTACTTATAAAATGTCATCTTACTAACTCTTGAGTAACTTGCTATCTCTTCTACTGAAACCTTCTTATAGCCATATTTCTTAAACAGGGCCTTTGCTCCTTCTATTATTTGTATTTTTTTTGCTGTTACCAATAGTTACACCTAATATTTACTTACGATTAATCATAAAGATTACGAAATGTGTATTTATATGTCAATATCGTATATAGCAAAAAATGTAGCTAAAAATTATTCTTAAATTTATAATATATTAATATAAACTCTTATTTTGTATAAAATAATCTTTACTAGAGATTTATAAAACAGTTACAATTTACTGTTTTTATAACAATAACCTTAAAGGAGACATAAATGAAATTAAGTTTATCAATTATTGCTGCACTACTTATGATTGTAGGAACAGCACCTACTTACGCAAAAACTAGACTAGCTTTTTCTGGTGGTCCATCAGGCGGAACTTTTCAATACTTCTCAAATGGAATGTCTACTCGACTATCAAAAAATCTTAAAGACATTGAAGTATCAAACATGGCCTCTGCTGGTTCTCTTGAAAATTTAAGAAGAGTAAATTCAGGAAGTGCTGATTTTGCAATTGTTTATTCTGGAGACACCTACCTTGGAAGAAATGGTAAGCTAACAAAAGATCCAAAGAAATATGAAAATGTTCACGCACTTTCTTATCTTTATGGAGCTCCTGCTCATTTAATTGTACTTAAAGGAAGTGGAATTAAAACCGTTGCTGATCTTAAAGGTAAAAGAATTGCTGTAGGTGGTGCCGGTTCTGGAGCTGCTGGATCTGCTCAAAGATTTTTCACTTCACTTGGTCTATGGGATCAAATGAAAGTTGAATTTATTGGTTACTCAAAAGCTGCTTCAGCTTTGAGTGATAGACTTATTGATGCC
>DAOVTR010000281.1 GCA_030633015.1 Bdellovibrionales bacterium | reverse complement strand
TATAACTGTTGCTCCAGCTTTTATAAATTCTTGAGCAATAACAAGACCGAGGCCGCTAGTTGGTCTAGTAATAAAAATAATTTTACTTTTAAAATAATCCATTTTTTTATAACTTCATTTTATAGATTCTTGATCGCCTATGAAGTCTAGAATCAAATTTTTTCCAGATACCGTTTACAGCAGTATTTTCTTCAAGCTCTCTATTGGTTTCAAGATATGTCATCTTTCGTTTTTTACATGCCTGGTACATACTCGCCACCATTAAAAGAAAAATCTTTCTTGATGGATAATCAGGATGAACACCTGCTAATAAAAAATCAACACCTTTTGTCCTTTTAAAATCTAACAATATATGCAAAAATCCAAACGGTAAAAACTTACCATTTGCACGCTTAAAACCTTTGCTAACGTTAGGCATTCCAATAAAAAAACCTAAAAGTTTTTCAGATCGATTAAAAACTAAATGTACAAAATCAACATCTAAAAATGCAAGGTACTTTTTTGTATAAAACATTTGTTGATCTTTAGTCAGCGGTGTTACACCGTATAAATTATAAAAAGAGAGCTCTATAAGTTCCCAAAGCTGGTCGACATGACTTAATAACTCTTTTGTATTTTTACATTTTAATACATATAGATCTTCATCTAAATTATTCAATTTTTCGGACATTCTATCTAATAAGGCATCATTTTGTGGAAATTTAGATCTATATTCAATGTAGTCCACGTCTTTTTCAAATCCAAACTCTTTAATTAATTTTTCATAGTATGGATAATTGTAACTACCAGATATGGTGGGAACCTCATCAAATCCATCAACCAACAATCCTTCTGCATCTAAATCAGAAAAACCATGGGGGCCAGTCATTTCACTACACCCATTTTTTATTAACCAATCTTTAACCGAACTTAAAAGTAGTGAAGATACTTTAGGATCATCAATAGATTCAAACCAACCAAAACGTCCTCTATTATATCCTAATTTTGATGCCTCAAGAGAGTGAATAATACCGCAAATTCTTCCCACAATTTTACTATCTTCATATGCAAGAAATTGTTTTATTTTTGCAATTTTAAATACAGGGTTTTTTTTCTCATCATAAAGTTGCAACTCATCCATCCACATTTGTGGAATAAAATACTCATTAGTTTTATAATGCTTAAACTGAAAACCAATGCATTTCTTCAAGTCAGATTTGGTTTTTACCTCTATAACTTCTAAAGTCATTCTATGCCCACTTAATTAAACCAGGGACCATTTTTTGAGATAGAAATTCATGTCCAGGAAGTATTCTAACAGTGTAAGCATAACGCCCACCTCGATCACATGGTACTTTTGCTGAATAATAACAAAGATCACCTGATTTTTTTTCAAGTGTCATTGTAGTTTTCAAAGGAATATCAATTTTTTCCTGCGTTTTATCCATAATCCCATGATAGGCTTGAACATGTACTTCATCAGGAGAAATCTCTCCTAGCTTAATTCTGGCCGTAATATTAACTTCCGTACCTGAATAAACTATATCTTTATCAGGCTGCTCAACTTCAACTATTTCCACAGCATTCCAATTGTTTTCAACTTTCTTTCTCCATGCGGCCATCTGCTTTGCAACTTGGCAATCATTCTCAGTCAGTAGCTTAAATTTCTCCTCACTTTTTATATAGTAACCTTTGATATAGTCCATCACCATTCGATGAGCATTAAACTGAGATCCACACGTTTTAATCGTATTTTTCATCATCTTTACCCACTCTTCAGGTACTCCTTTATCGTTTTGGTCATAATAAAGAGGGGCAACTTCATCTTCTATTGCTCTGTAAAGCAACTTCGCTTCAACCTCATCTTGGTAATCCAGATCATCATAGTGCTCACCATGACCTATGGCCCAACCATTTTCCCCATTAAATGCTTCATCCCACCAACCATCTAAAATAGATAAATTAAGGGCCCCATTCATGGCTGCCTTCATTCCCGAAGTACCCGATGCTTCCATTGGTCTTCTTGGAGTATTTAACCATACATCAACTCCCTGAACTAAATATCGGGCTATATCAATATCGTAATCTTCTAAAAATACAACACGTTTATTAAATTCATCCTCTTTAATTTTATCAGCAATTTTTTTAATTATATCTTTTCCTTTTGTATCTGCGGGATGTGCCTTTCCTGAAAAAAGAAATTGAACAGGTCGATCAGAGTGATTAACAATCTTCTCTACTCTTTTAATATCATAAAAAAGTAGCGCTCCTCTTTTGTAAGGCGCAAAACGTCTTGCAAATCCAATAGTTAATACTTCTGGGTCTAAAATATTTTTTACTTTATTAATTTCACTTGCGCTGGCCCCTCTTCTGGTTAACTGATACTTAACCCTTTCACGCGCAAACTCCACTAATTTTTTCTTCAGGTCTAAATGAATATTCCATAACTCACGATCAGGAACATCATCAATCAATCTCCACATGGTAAAATCAGCAATCTCTCTTACATAAGAACTTTGCATATATCTTGAAAAAAGTTGTTCCAAATCTTTACTAAGCCATGATTTAGTATGCACACCATTTGTAATATGCCCAATTGGTACTTCATCTATCGGGACATCTTTATAAATCTCTTTCCACATTTCTCTAGATACTTCACCATGGAGCTTAGCAACTCCATTTGCATAACTCGAAAATTTCAATGCAAGTACCGTCAAACAAAAATCTTCATTATCATCACTCGGATTTTCTCTTCCCATAGAGATAAAATCATTCCAATTTAATCCTAATCTCTTTTGAATAAACGTCCCCAAATATTTTTTTATGGTATTAACTGCAAAGCGCTCATTTCCTGCAGGAACAGGAGTATGTGTTGTAAATACACTTGATGCCAACACAACCTCTTTGGCCTCATCAAAAGAGAGAAATTTATTTTCCATATACTCTCTAATTCTTTCAAGAATTAAAAAAGCAGAATGCCCCTCATTTATATGATATATGTGAGGATCAAAGCCCATTGCTTTAAGGGCCTGAACTCCTCCTATACCAATTAAAAGTTCTTGGCGTAATCTAATATCTCGATCCGCATCATAAAGTCTTTTCGTAATATCGCGATTTTTAGTAACATTCATTGTAACGTTTGTATCTAAAAGATAAAGTTCAATTCTTCCGACCTTCACTTTCCATATTTGAAAAAAGACTTCATCTCCACCTAAATCCATCGATAAAACTAATGCTTTACCATTTTCTCCTTTTACAATTTCAATAGGCATCATAAATTTATCATTTTCTGGATAAAATTCTTGCTGAATTCCATTGCTATTTAAACCTTGTCTAAAATAACCTTGTCGATATAAAAAACCTACAGCAGTTAAAGGAACTCCTAAGTCACTGGCAGATTTTAAATGATCACCAGAAAGAACTCCAAGGCCTCCAGAATAAATTGGAACAGATTCAT
>DAOVTR010000169.1 GCA_030633015.1 Bdellovibrionales bacterium | reverse complement strand
CGATTTAATGAATCTTCATGAGCCTGCAAAAATTCAAGTAATGTTATTGGGGTTGGCCAAGAAGTATCCTGAAAGTACAAGTGTTCATATGCTTTTAAGTAGAATTAATTTTTTAGAAGGCAATACCATCATTGCTGCTGAAGGTTTTAGGCAAGTGACAGCAATGGATCCTAAGCATGCCCTCGCGTTTTATGAGCTAGGTATTTGTGAATTTTATAGGGCCCGAGTAAATGATGCTAAAAAAGCTTTTAAAAAAGTAATAGAGTTAGATGATGATCTAATGATGGCTAAATTTTGGCTTGGAAAGTGTTATAAATATCAATTTAAACATGAAAAACTAATTAAGATTTATTCGACCCTACTTGAGAAGTCTCCTGAATGGTCACAAGTAGCTTGTGATCTCGGTCTTACCTTGGAAGAGGTTGGACGATCTGAAGAGGCTATTTCAATGCTTGAGAGAGTCATTAAATTGAATAAAACAAATGCAATAGCTTTTTATCATCTTGGTTCTCTTTATCAAAAAAATGGTAATTTAATGAAGGCCATTGATTCATATAGACAGGGATTAAAAGTATATCCCAATTCAGATCTTTTAAAACAGAGTCTTGAATATGTAACAGGGATAGATATGCCCTAGGAATTGATTATGACAAAAAAGAAAGTTTTTATTGTTGATGACGATTTAGATCATATTGATGCTTTGAAGATTATTTTAGAAGCAAATAATTTTGACGTTTATTTTACAACAAGTGATGCAAACGCAATCGATGAGATTATTGATAAAAAAGTTGATATTGTGATTTTAGATGTAATGTTTCCTGATAATCCAACAACTGGTTTTGAAATCTGTAGAGATATAAAAATGCATGACCAGTTAAAAAGTCTGCCAGTAATTATTTTGTCTGCAATAAATGAGAAATTTAATATGGCATTTAGTTCAAACATTGGTGAAGATATTGAAAACAGCTCAATTCCAGCCGATGATTTTATAGAAAAACCTATAAAACCAAAACAACTTTTAGAAGTGATTAATAAGTATATTTAATTCATGTTTAATCTAAATTTCAAAAAACATCGTGTACTTAGAATTAATGTTTTATGGTTAATAAAGCTAAGATGGGTTGTAGTTGGTTTTTTAGTACTATTTTTACTTATAGAAAAATTAATTTATAACAGCAATATTTTAGATGAAAGATCTATTATTCCTACTGTTACAATCATTTTGGGTTTTTTTAATCTTCTTTTTAATATTCAGCATACCTATATTACGAAAAAAAGAAAAATTACAAAAGGATATAGTATTTATATCTTTTTTTCTCAAGTGATTATTGATTATATTTGCGTTACGCTTTTAATATATAAATTTGGAATGGTTCCAATCAATTTGGCCGTTCTTTATCTTCCACACATAATTATTACTTCTATTATGTTTGAACGATTTTGGGCAAGTTTGATGGTTATGTGGAGTAGTCTTTTTGTAGTTGCTTATTTATTGTATATTCAAGAAGAGATGGTTGATTCTGTATTTAAGAGTTTTTATAGTTCTTCATATCATATAAATGGTAGTTTGAGTTTATGGTTTTTTAATGCCGCAGTTTTTCATTTTGTTTTTTATCTTGTTAATTTGCTTACTGGTTTTATTGTTACAAGTAGAAAAGAACTTCAAGAGATGAATGCAAAATTACTATCTATTGATGGAGAAAAACAAAAATATACTTTAAGAGCAACACATGAGTTAAAGTCACCCTTTTCCGCAATTCAAAGTTATATTAATGTTATTTTAGAAGGGTATGTAGGGGAGGTAAATCCTCAGATTCGTGAGATTATGGTGAAAATAGATAAGAGATGTACCTCCTTAATTGAAATGATAAAAAATATTATTCAACTTTCTAATTTAAGAACTTCTGTTTTTGAAAAAGATAAATTTAGTGAAGTTATGCTTGTTCAGTTTATCTCAGATAGAGTTATGACATTTCGGTCTCAGGCACTAAATAAAAATTTAAAAATTACTTTTGATAATCAAATGGGTAAAGATATTGGATTTAAAGTAGCAACGAATTTATTTGAAATTTTAATTGATAATTTAATGGCGAACGCAATTAATTATTCTAATAAGGAAGGAGTTATTTCGGTCAGAATTAAATTAAAAGCTAATAATATAATTATTTGTTTTAGTGATGAAGGGATTGGGATAGATCAAAAACATCTTACAAATATTTTCAGTGAACATTTTAGAACCAATATTGCAGCGTCCATGAATCCTTCAGGGAATGGAATGGGACTATCTTTAGTTAAGGAAGTTGTGCAAATTCATGGTGGTAAAATTAATATTGAAAGTGAAGTAAATATTGGAACTGAATTTAAAATTATTCTTCCAATTTATTAGTATTTTTAAATAAAAGATTATTAAATAGTTTTCCAGCATCTTCAATAATAGCATAAGCACATGGTACCCATACTAGCGTTAAAATTGTTCCACTTGTAAGACCCCATGCCATTGCAAGTGTCATGGGAACAAGTATTGCGTCTGTTCCTCCAATGCCATAAGCTGTTGGAAGCAGCCCTCCAATTGTGGTTAATGAAGTTACTAATACTGCCCTTAAACGAAGACCTGATGCTTTGACTAGAATCTTTTCAAGAGGTAATTTTGTATCTTTTCTCATTTGATCAATAAAACTTATAAGTACAATGCCAGCATTTACAATAATTCCTCCAAGTCCTATTACTCCAATCAAGGCCAAGAAACTAATGGGTTTCTCATGTAGATAAAATGCTATTGAAAAGCCAATCAATCCAAGTGGAATTGTGGACATAATAATCATTGGTCGCAGATAGCTTCTAAAAAGAAATACCAATAGCGCAAATATTCCAATGAGAGAGAGCACGAGGGCCTGCCCGAGCGAATCCATCGATTCTTTTGTATTTTCTTCTTGACCACCAAAAACTAAAGAAATTTCTGGAAACTCTTTTGCGTATTTTTTAAATAATTTCTTGAGTATTTTATTTGCCTCAAACGCAGTTATAAATTTTTCATCTACATTTCCTGTCAAGGTCTTGGCCCTTTTATAGTCGTATCTTTTAATATGCGGAGTACCTGTTTGTGTTACAAATGTTGTAAAAACTTCTATTGGAACAAGATTGCCTGTTTTATCCATAATTTTTATTTTTTTAAGATCATGGATATTTTTTCTTTTATCTTTTTGGAGTCTAATAAAGATATCTATATCTTTATTAGCAACAGTTACATTTGATACTTTTTTTCCAGAGACTGCAGATCTTATTGTATTACCAATTTCTCTTATGTTAAGACCTAGTCGATCAGCTTTTTGGTAATCAATTTTAACAAATATTTCATCGTCACCAATCACAGTATCAACTTTTAGATCTTGAATCCCTTTGATAAGTTTTATCTCATTTATAATTTTATTTAAATATAAATTAAGATGGGTTGTATTATTAGATCTAAATGTAGCGTTTATGGCATTTCCAACAGGCGGTCCATTTTCCTGAGCTTCAAAAGAGACACTTTGAAAATCACTGGTATTGATTGATCTTAGTTGATCAAGTATTTGAGTATGTTTAATATTGTATTTAGCTAAATCACTTGCATATAAAATAAGCAATCCAGCATTATTTCCATCTTTCCCCTTGGGATCTAACATACCAATGCTAGCAGTTCCTGCTCTTGCAATAATATGTTTAATTTCTTTATTAAGATTTTTTTTAATATTAATTGCAAGCTGATTAATAAGTAAGTTGGTCCTTTGAACTGTTGTTCCGACCTTGGTATCCATCCTTGCAATATATATTTCTGTTTGCTCAGCAGGAAATAAGATAAATTTATTTCCAAGAGTCATGAGCATCACTGAGCTTATAATAATAAGAGTAAAGGCGAGAGATACTTTATAACGATTACTAACCATAATAACCATAAAGTTTTCAAATTTATTAATAAATATTTGAAACCAATCATTCATATTTTGTTTATTGAAGACAGTGTTTTTGGCGGAAGCAGCAAGTCTCATTGGTAAAAAGAAAAAACTTTCCATAAGAGAAAGAAGTAGTGCCGCTGAGACAATAAGAGGAATTGCTTTTATAAATTCTCCCATTATTCCTTTGGTAACAAGCATAGGTATAAATGCTGCCATGGTTGTAAAAGCAGTTGCAGTAATGGGAAGCCATAACTGGTCAACAGATTTAAGTACCGCTTCGTGAGGAGATAATCCTTCCTTTAGAAAACGAGTGAAGTTTTCACTTATAACCACACTATTATCGACTAGCATTCCTAGAGCAATCACAAGTGCCAAAATTGTAATTGAATTAAGAGTCATTCCAAAAGCAGGCATTAACCCCATCGTACTCATCACAGCAATGGGCAGAGAAAGAGATGCCATCAACCCAATACGACCAGGCAAAAAGATAAAAAGAAAAAGAATAACTAATGCTAAACCACTGACAGCATTAAAACTTAAGATACTCAGCTTTAAATTTACCTTATTAGCTTCATTTAGATATTTTACAAATTTATCTTCAGGGTAACGCATTTCAAAAGCTTTAATCTTTTTTTCAACATCGCTAACAAGCTTAAGAGTATCTGCACCACCTTTTTTCTTTATTGTTAAAAGAGTTGCACTATCACCATTATAACGACCATAGACTTTTGCCTCTTCAGCTGAATCTAAAACTGTTGCAACATGCTTAAGATATATTTTAGAACCACTATAAT
>DAOVTR010000023.1 GCA_030633015.1 Bdellovibrionales bacterium | reverse complement strand
TCCTGATCCTGATCCTGATCCTGATCCTCAACTATTATCCCATCAGGCCATATTTTCCATTTTAATCAAAAACTAAATTGCTACTTAACTAAGTTTTATTTTGTCCGAAATACAAACCGTAATTACATGTAATAAGAACTTATCAAACTGTATAAAATACAAAGAGGATTGAATATGGATAATTTGGGCAGAACACTTGGTAAATTACTGGTTAAAAATGTAAAAAGTCTTCCTGATCAAGAGGTATTAGGGTGGATTGAAGAGGATAAGGTTCTCTTTCATACATTCAATGAATATTATCAAATATTAGAACGGATGGCATTAGGTCTTCATAGTTTAGGGCTTAATTCAAATAATAAAGTCTCTATACTTGGACAGACATCATTAAAATGGCACCTTTTCGACATGGCCGTAATCTGTGCTCGTGGAGTAGTGGTACCTATTTATCCAACTTATACATCAAGCGAGATTAAATATATTGTAAATCACTCGCAATCTAGTTTTATTGTTGTAGATGATCTTGAACAGTTTAATAAATTAGTAGAAATTCAAGATTCATTAAAAGAGTTAAAAGCAATAATTGTCATAGAGGGAATTTCTAAGTCAGAGAAGGCAAAATTTACAAAGAAAATAAAAATTATAAGCTATAGCGAGTTGTTGGAGATCGGCCATAAAAACAAGGAGCAATTTCCATTGTGGTTTGATGAAAAGATTGAAAAGCAAAAAGGGACTGACACTATCACTTTGATATATACCTCAGGAACAACTGGTAATCCCAAGGGGACACTAATTACCAATCATGCTTTTTGTATGATGCTTGAAAATACTCGCTTAACATTTAAAGGTAAATTTACTATTGATGATTGTTCTTTAACTTTTCTTCCACTATCACACGTTTTAGGACGGTGTGATTCAATGGTTTTTTTAGTTTTGGGGTATAAGACAGTATATGCACAATCCTTGGAGAAATTAGTTGAAAACTTTGCAGTAGTTAAACCAACAATTATGTTTGCTGTACCAAGGATTTTTGAGAAAGTGTATGCAAAAGTTGGTGCCCAAATTAGGGCCGGATCAATTGTTAAACAGAAGATTTTCGAGTGGGCCAATACAGTGACTACTGAGTATTATTCTAAGATAGATAAAGAGATCTCTCCATCAATGAAAGAGATTATGCAAAAAAAACTTGCTTACAAGTTGGTTTTTTCCAAAATATATGAAAAGTTTGGAGGCAGAATTAGATATCTGATTTCTGGAGGCGCTCCGCTGGCAGTATCACTGATTAAGTTTTTTAGAAATGCAAATCTTACAATCTTAGAAGGGTATGGCCTGACTGAAACGATAGCTCCATGTTGTGTTAATCCTACGTGGAGGCAGGTTGCAGGGACTGTTGGGATTCCTATGGGGGACGTTCAATTAGGTTTCGCTGAGGATGGTGAAATTTTGATAAAAACAGAAGCAATGTTTCAAGAGTATTATAATGAACCAGAATTAACAAAAGAAGTGTTCAAGGATGGATGGTTTGCTACAGGTGATATTGGAGAGTTAACCAGTGAGGGATACCTTAAAATAACTGATAGAAAAAAAGATATTATTATAACTTCTGGAGGTAAAAATATTGCTCCACAAAAACTTGAGAATGCTGCAAAAGTTCAAAAATATATAAGTCAGTTAATGGTTATAGGGGACAGAAGAAAATATCTTACTGCAGTAGTCGGATTAGAAAAGGAGAGGTTTGAGCCATACCTTATTGATTTGGGGTTAGATAGCAATTGTACTGTAGAAGATATTGCAAAAAGTCCAAAAGTTATAGAGTTAATACAACTTGATATTGACGAGGTAAATTCAAGTCTTGCCAGATTTGAAACCATTAAGAAATTTTATATTGCGCCAGAGGAATTTACAGTTGAAGCAGGTCTTATGACTCCATCCATGAAATTGAGAAAAAAGATTTTAGCTGAGAAATATAAAAATGAAATAGAGTTGATGTACAGTAGTGATCAAGACGATTAAAATCGATTAATCTATTTTTTTGTATCTCTCATTTTCTTAATAAAAGGACTGATCTTAGTGTCAGAAGCATTTGTTAAGGAGGTTTGACCAAAAATTCTTTTCTTAGTATCTCCAGGAATAGAGCTACTGCCTGTACCATCTTCAGAAGTCTTTCTGGTGTTACCAGCTAAGTCGACCTCAGGATTTGTTAGATCATCAGAAGATGAAAGACTTCCTTCATTTTCTGCTTTTAAGTCATTGCAGTAAGGAGCAAGGTCTATCTGTCCAAAACCTTGTAATGTAGAATCTTGTGTATCTATTTCTTTTTGAAATATGGGTTTTAAGAATGTTGCAACGTCAGATTGATTAAAATCT
This sequence comes from Bdellovibrionales bacterium, assembly GCA_030633015.1. Next base: position 8,123 of record DAOVTR010000023.1, on the reverse strand, counting down.
GAAAAAGTAGAGTATAAAAATTTGGTTAATGCCCTGCTGAATTGATTCATGTCTTCGTAGCGATTATTAGGATTTTTATCGAGTGCAATGTCCAAAATTTGTTCTAATTCTTTTGGCACATTTGGATTAAATTCAGACGAAGCTGGGATTTTACATTCGTAGACTTTTTTAACAATTGCCATCTCGTTATTGCCTTCAAAGACTCTTTTTCCGGTCAGTAGCTCCCACATTACAAGGCCTACTGCAAATTGATCATAACGATGATCAATTTTACCCTCTTCTTGAAGATATTCAGGAGCAAGATAGGCGACCTTGCCCTTTATGGTTCCAGCTTTGGTTTCATCTGTATTTGTTTCAGCTTTGGCAATTCCAAAATCAATGACTTTAACTTGTCCATCATAATCAAGCATAATATTGTGAGGAGAGATATCTCGATGGATTAAGTTTAATTTTTGACCAGTCAGTTTATCCGTAAATTTATGAGCATAATCAAGGCCTAAGCATACTTGTGACGCAATAAATACCACTATTTCAACTGGAAAAACTATATCATTCTTTTTAAAAACTTTTAAATATTGGTTGAGGTTTTTGCCATGAACATACTCTAAAACAGTAAAAAGTTTTTTATTAAATTCTCCATAATTGTATGTTTGAGAAATATTGGGATGAACTAGTCCAAAGGCAGCTTTAATTTCATTTAAAAACATCTGCTTAAAGGATGGATCTTGAGAGTATTGTTGTCTGATAACTTTAATTGCTATTATTTTATCTGCGACTATTTGAGATATATCTTCAGCCAATTCACGGGCCCTATAAATTTCTGCCATCCCTCCGTCTACAAGGTGATCTAAGAGTAAATATTTGCCAAACCTTTGAAATTTTTTTTCTGGATCAATCATTCTTCTTTTTATCCTTTAGCTTATTCTGTCAGTAATATTAAAAATATCTAAAATTTTAGATTTTAATTGATCTGGAGTATATGGTTTTACAATATAATTTGTTACGCCTAACTCAGATGCTTTTATAACTTTAAAATTTTCAGTAGCAGTTGTTACAATTAAAAAGGGAAGATCTTTTATACTGCTATTTTCGCTTGCTCGTACTTGTTCTAATAGTTCAAGACCAGAAAGTATTGGCATATTTACGTCAGAAATAATTATGTCAAAACATGAATCTTCTTTGCAGTTTTCAAGTTCATCAAGTGCCACTTGTCCATCTTCTGCTTCAATAATATTTTTTATTCCGAGATCAGTTAACGTTTTAACAACAAATACTCTCATCATAGGAATATCGTCAACAACAAGAACCTTAATATTTTTTAATTTTTCTAAACCTGCCATAAAATCGCTTATTAATTATTAATACATTTGTAATTGTAATCAATTTTACTTCAAGGGCAAGAAAATATTTAATACCGATAAGATAATCCAAACAGGGGTTCAATTGACCCTTCGCTAAAGTTTAGATTAACTGAATCTTGTATAGGATAGGTTACATTTCTGACTTGATAACTCAACTGAATTCTAAATCCAAAAGAGTTCGCTAGGTAATATTTGTATCCTATGCCTAGCGCAATAGAATTACTGCTGCCACTTAGATTAGTGCTTGAACTATTAGTTGTACTATGGTTTCCCATTCCAATGTGCGTATGAACATAAAAAATTGGAAGATTATAGAAGTCGGGTGCATTAAGAAAGTGCCAGTTAACGCCAGCTAATATTTCAAAAATATTAACATGATCAGCTTTTTTTGAGTAATTTTCCATGAGAGATAGGTGAACTGAAATATTTTTTGAAATTGTAGGTAGATATTTCTCAATTCCTCCATATATATTAAAAGTAAGTGAGCTGTTTGAGCTGGTTTCACTTTTTAAGTTACTACTTAAAAAACTAACAAACCCAAAAATATCCCAGTTTTTGTTGGAAAAAACTCCCCCGGTATTAAGTAAAAGAGTGCTACCAGGTGAGTCACACCTCGGGGCCATCTCTTTTGATAGTTCAAAAACTTCTTTAGAATTAATAAGTGACTCTTCATGTTTTTTTTGATCAGAAAGGATAAATTCAGGGTAACTGTAAGTTTTGGTTTTATCCGACGTTAGCTTTACGGGAGTAGACATTTTTATGGTAATACTTAAATTTTTTATAAGAAGTTCCTTCTTATAAAAATTATAAATAGACCATATGGATCTTGAAGGCGTGACTTGTACTGCGATAGCTCTCCCAATTAGGGTTCCGTCAACAATTAATTTCACGTGATCACCTGCTACTATTGCCGATGAGAGCCCTCTGTTTAGCATGATGGTGTGTTTTGTTGAGGAGATGGAGATAATATTTGCTGAGATTTTTTTATCAGTAGGTAGTGAAAAACTTTGCTGATAGAAAAGTAAAAAAAAGAGTATTAGAAGTATTTTATTCATAATTTATAAATATTAACAGACAAGATTGGTAGTAACAAATTCAAAATAAGGGACTAGCTTTTGTGCGAAGAGTCTTATATCGGAACTGAGACAAGGAAATTTATCAAACAATAGTTTTGTTTTACCAATCAAACTTCCCCTCTATTTAGCCTTATAGAACAGGTCATTTTCAGATGAGATCAACCCCACCTTTTTGTAGTTATTCAAGTTAGTTAAGTTAGTTAAGTTGGGAAAAGAAAAATAATTATAATGGGATTTATTTAGCTGCTGTGTTTACCAAATTAGATTTATAAGTTAAATTAATACAAAACATAACAAAAGTTTAATTATATCAAACATAAAATTAGTTTATTCCAGGAGGGTTTTGAGTGAAAACAAATGAAAAATTTGAACTAGGTTTAAAGGCCATAGGCATGTCTCGAAGAGATTTTATGAAATACTGTTCGGCAATGGCGGTTTATATGGGGCTTCCTTTTAGTATGGGAGGGCAAATTGCAGAGGCAGTTGCTGGAACTAGAAGACCTTCAGTAATATGGATTTCAGGTCAAGAGTGTACTGGTTGTGTTGAATCTTTATTGCGGGCCACTCATCCAACTTTAGAAACTCTTATCTTGGATATGATCTCATTGGATTATTCTGAAACATTAGCAGCAGCATCGGGTCATCAGGTAGAGGCCGCAAAAGCAGCTGCAATGAAAGAAAATAAAGGAAAATATATTTTAGTTGTTGATGGGGCCGTCCCAGTAAAAGATGGTGGAATATATTGTAAAATTGCAGGGCGTACAATGATAGATATTGCAAAAAATGATTCAAAAGATGCTGCTGCTGTAATCGCCATGGGATCATGTGCTTCATGGGGAGGCGTTGCCTCTGCAGAGCCTAATCCAACTGGAGCGACTGGCATTGGAGAAATTTTTAAACAAAATGGTATTAAAAAACCTCTAATAAATATTCCAGGTTGCCCACCTAGTCCATATAATTTTTTATCAGTTGTTTTATATTACTTAACACTAGGAAAGCTTCCCAAATTAGATAAATTAGGAAGACCACTATTTGCTTATGGTCGATTAATTCATGAAAACTGTGAAAGAAGACCTCATTTTGATGCTGGTAGATTTGCTCAGCAATTTGGAGATGAAGGACATCGTGAAGGATATTGTCTATATCAATTGGGCTGTAAAGGACCTGTAACTTATAACAATTGTTCTCAGCAACTATTTGGAGACGCAGGCCCTAGAACTTGGCCAGTAGGGACTGGCCATCCATGTTTTGGTTGCTCAGAAAATAAGGTTGGATTTAATGTTCCACTTCATGATCAAGCAAAACTTCATCATGTAACTCCTCCAGCTTGTTTTCTTCCTGAAGATAGAAAGAGAGGTAAGGGAGCAACTATTGCGGGAACTGCTGTAATTGCAGGGGCTGCAGGTGTTGGTCTCGGGGCAATGGTAAAAGTTAATAAGGCCCTTGGTGAGCATGATAAAACTAATAATAATGATCCCAAAAAAGAAGATTAGGGAGGCATAACCATGGATTTAAAAAGAAGAGATTTCTTAAAAATAGTCGCTGCCGGGGGAGCTGCTGCTTCAACTTCTGGAGTGGCAACTGCAATGGATCTGAGCAGAGATCCAAAAGTTGTTCCAAAAGATGCTGTTGGATGGCTTTATGACTCTACTGAATGTATTGGGTGTCAAGCTTGTGTAACTGCATGTAAAGAGTCCAATGATCTTCCCAAGGGAGGAACGCCGGAAAATATTTGGAAAGAGTATAGTGATCTGACAAATAAAATTTATAATACAATTAATCTTTATAAAGATGGTACTGGTGAAGATAAAGACCATGAAAAAAATGGTTTTGCGTTTATAAAAAATGCATGTCATCACTGCGTTGATCCATCTTGTGTTTCAGCTTGCCCAGTATCAGGCCTGGTTAAAGATGAAAAAACTGGAGTAGTTGTATATAATCCTGATGCTTGCTGTGGTTGCCGATACTGTATGGTTGCTTGTCCATATAATGTTCCACGTTTTGAGTTTAAGGAAGCATTCCCTCAAATTCGTAAGTGTCAACTTTGCGATCATAAAGAAGGCGATGATTATTCTGCTTGTGCTGCTAGTTGCCCTACAGGAGCTACAGTTTATGGAACTTATGACCAACTTATTGAAGAAGCAAAACGTAGGTTAAAACTTAAGGCCGGAGATAGTTATAAATACCCAATTGGAAGAATTGGTGATGGCAAATTTGTTAATAAAACTTTAAAAGTTAACTACGTTCAACAAATTTATGGAGAGAATGAGGTTGGAGGAAGTCAGTGTCTATTTTTATCTGGAGTCGATTTTGAAAAGATGGGTAAACCTAAATTACCTAAAAAAGCAAATTCAGCATTGGTAGAAGGGCTGCAACATACCTTATACAAAGGAATGATTGCTCCAATTGTCTTCCTAGGTGGATTATTAACTGTGGTGTATAAAAACACTTCAAAACATGATGATCAATAAGTGAGGGTGGAATGAGTACAGAAATAAGACCTTTAGAAGGTAAGATATTAGATACACCAATGAAGCTTGCGCTAGTAATGTTTTTTGTTGCATTTGTAGTTTTGGTATATCGATTTATATTTGGGATTGGACCTGTAACTAATTTAAGTTCAGCTTATCCATGGGGAATATGGATATTTTTTGATGTTGTTATTGGGACAGCGCTTGCTTGTGGTGGATATGCAATGGCATTAATTATCTATGTTTTTAATAAATGGGATTATCACCCACTTATTAGACCGGCAATTATGGCAAGTATGTTCGGATATACACTTGCAGGACTTTCAGTAGTAATTGATCTTGGTAGATGGTGGAACATGTTTAATTATTTTGTTCCTCAATATGTAAATATAAACTCAGCATTATATGAGGTGGCAGTATGTATTATGGCATATACCACTGTTTTATGGATTGAGCTTTCTCCTGCTTTTGCTGAAAAATTTGCTCCGAAGAAATTAAAAATAATTAAAAAAATGCTTTTCATCTTTATTGCCATTGGAATTGTTCTTCCAACGATGCATCAATCATCTCTTGGTACCTTGATGTTATTGGCCGGTCATAAGTTATCGCCTTTATGGTCGACAACTTGGCTGCCACTGCTTTTTTTAATTAATGCATTAATTATTGGCTACTGTATGGTCTGTTTAGAAGTTATTCTTGCTGCATTGGTTTTTAAAAAACCGATGCCAGTTAAAATGCTTGGGAAACTATCGAGCTTAGTTCCATGGTTAATTTTGGCCTTTTTAATTGTTAGATACGCTGAACTGATCGTCGGAGGCAAGTTTTTGTCACTTAAAATGGATTTAGTTGGCTTCTCCTTTATAATAGAAAATATACTTTATTTGGTTGCTCTTATTATGTTTTCATTAAAACCATTAAGGTTTAAATTACAAAAACTTTTTTTGATGACTGCTATTTTAATGGCCGCAGCAATTCTCTATCGATTCAATGCATACATTATAGGATTTAATCCAGGAGATCATTGGAGTTATTTTCCTTCTGCAGGAGAGTTCATAATTACAGGTGGAATTTTATCTATAGAGTTTATGGCCTACATGTTATTTGTTAAGAAATTACCAATTTTTACACTTAAAAGAAAAGCTTAATTAAAGGAGAATATATTATGGGAAAGAGAATTATAGTTGATCCAATTACAAGAATTGAAGGTCATCTTCGCGTTGATTGCCAAGTTGATAATGGGAAAATTACAAATGCATGGTCATCTGGGCAGATGTGGAGAGGAATTGAAACCATTTTAAAGGGCAGGGATCCAAGAGATGCTTGGCTTTTTACCCAGAGAATTTGTGGAGTTTGTACAACTGTTCATGCAGTAGCATCAGTTAGGGCCGTGGAAAATGCACTTAACTTAGAAATTCCAATGAATGCTCAATATATTCGAAATATGTTAATCACAGCTCATGCACTCCATGACCATATAGTTCATTTTTATCATCTATCTGCTCTTGATTGGGTAGATATTGTATCTTCGTTAAAAGCTGATCCCAAGAAAGCTTCTATATTAGGAGAGAGTCTCTCCTCTTGGAAGGGAAATAGTTATAATGAACTTTTGGCAGTTCAAAAGAAGTTAAAGGGATTTGTTAGTTCGGGGCAGCTAGGTATCTTTGCAAATGGTTATTGGGGACATCCGGCCATGAAGTTATCCCCAGAGGTAAATCTTCTTGCGGCAGCTCACTATTTGCAAGCATTAGACATTCAAAGAAAAGCTAATAAGGTTGTCTCTATTTTAGGAAGTAAGACTCCCCATATTCAAAACTTGGCAGTTGGTGGTGTTGCCAATGCTATTAATCCTGATAGTCAGTCTGCTCTTAATATTGAGCAGCTCTATCATATGAAAGCTGCAATCGATGAAGTTGGAGATTTTATTAAGAATGTTTACCTTGTTGACGTTAGTGCCATAGGAGCTTTTTACGCCGATTGGACAGGTTATGGTAAGGGAATTACTAATTATTTAAGTGTTCCAGATCTACCTTTGGATACTAAAGGTACAAAATTTGCCATTCCTGGAGGATATATTCCAAATGGTGATTTTTCTAAATTTAAGGCAATAAATAGTTTTCATGATGAGTATTTTGAAAAACAAGTACAAGAAAGTACAAAGCACTCTTGGTATAAAGGCGATGGAGTACGTCATCCATATGTTGGAGAGACGGAACCTAATTATACTGATTTTCAAGATGATGGAAAATATTCGTGGGTCAAGTCTCCATCTTTCATGGGAGAGCCAGCTCAGGTCGGGCCGTTGGCAAGTGTACTTTCAATGTATGTCTCTGGAGAAAAGCATACTACAAAATATTTAGATAGAGTTATTGGAACTGTAAGTAGTCTTGCTAAAACAAAAATTCCTATAACTGCATTGCATTCAACTATTGGAAGACATGCAGCAAGGGCCGTTCGAGCAGCAGTTTTATATGAAAATTTAACAGAACAGTGGGGTCTTCTTGTTAATAATATTGCAAAAGGTGACATGGAGACATTTAATCCTCCTGTTTTTCCACAAGGTGAACAGAGGGGAGTAGGTTTTCACGAAGCACCAAGAGGAGTTTTATCTCACTGGATTGTAATAAGAGATGGAAAAATTCACAACTATCAGTGTGTTGTCCCATCAACATGGAATGCTGGCCCTCGAAATCAAGATGATAAAATGGGACCTTATGAGTCTTCATTGATTGGTAATCCAATTGCAGATCCCGAAAAACCACTTGAGGTAATCAGAACTATTCATTCCTTTGATCCATGTCTTGCTTGTGCTATACATCTATACGATGAAGACAAAAAACCTATAGTGCAGGTTAAAGTGGTTTAAGGAGTTTAGTGAAAGTTTTATTAGTTGGTATTGGAAATATACTTTTAACGGATGAGGCAATCGGAGTTAGGGTTGTTGAAAAAATTGAAGCTGACTTTAAACCTCATAGCGAATTAGAAATTATTGATGGGGGGACCATGGGAATGGATCTCCTCCCATTTTTTGAGGATAAAGATAAAATTATTTTAGTTGATGCAATTCAAAGTAGTAAAGAACCTGGTGAGATTGTGCGAATTGAGGGTAGTGATCTATCTAAGTTTTTTTCTAATAAAATGTCTCCCCACCAAATTGGGCTTACAGATCTTTTGGCCATGACTAATTTGGAAGGTGGATCAAGCAATCATATGGTCTT
>DAOVTR010000066.1 GCA_030633015.1 Bdellovibrionales bacterium | reverse complement strand
ATTTTGGAGGAGAAGAACTTGAGGGGTGCAATGAAAATTTAATTCTATCTGCTCCTGAAAAGATTACTTCCATCCATGAAAAATATCTCGAAAGTGGTGCTGATATTATTGAAACTAATACTTTTGGTGCCACTCCTATTGTATTAGATGAATATAAAATTGGACATCTTACTAGTGAAATCAACAAAAAAGCCGCCCACATTGCGAGAGCTGCTGCAGATAAATTTACAAACTTAACACCAGATAAACCACGTTTCGTTGCTGGATCAATAGGACCTACAACCAAATCACTATCAATTACTGGAGGTATCACTTTTTATGAATTAATTGATAATTTTCAAGTTCAAATTGAGGCATTAATTACTGGAGGAGTGGACTATTTATTAATAGAAACTTGTAATGATACTCTAAACATCAAAGCAGCATTAAGGGCCGCTCATCAAGCAATGAACAAATTAAATGCGGTAATCCCTATCGCTGTATCTGTAACAATTGAAGCTAATGGAACAATGTTAGCAGGACAAACTGCGGAATCACTTATAACATCTCTTGAACATGAAGATCTTTTATATGTCGGACTCAATTGTGCTACTGGGCCTGAATTTATGACTGATCATTTACGTACAATGTCCGAAATGGCGCAAACAAATATATCTTGTGTACCAAATGCGGGCCTTCCAGATGAAAATGGCAACTACCTTGAAACTCCAGAAATGATTGCTAAGGTTTTAGAGAATTTTATAGAAGAAGGGTGGATAAATATCATTGGCGGCTGCTGTGGTACAACCTATGATCATATAAAAAAAATGAGTGAGCTTGCAAGAGCTAAAACTCCCCGCTCTATTCCCTCCAATACTCTTTCAACTTTATCGGGAATAGACTACTTAGAAATCAATGAAGAAAAAAGACCCGTATTGATTGGAGAAAAAACAAATGTCATTGGATCAAAAAAATTTAAAAGGTTAATAACTGAAAACAAATTAGATGAAGCTTGTGAAATTGCAATCAAACAGGTCAAAGGGGGGGCAGATATTGTAGATGTATGCATGGCCAATCCTGATAGCGATGAATTAGAGGATATGAAAAATTTTCTAGCTGTATTAACTAAAAGGATTAAAGCTCCTCTAATGATTGATTCAACTAACAAGGAAGTTATTTCTGCGGCACTGACTTATACTCAAGGAAAATCCATAATAAACTCCATAAATCTTGAAGATGGAGAAAAAAGATTTGATGAAATTGTTCCCCTAGCAAAAGAATATGGATCTGCACTTGTTATTGGTTGCATTGACGAAGACCTTGAAAATGGTATGGCCGTAACAAGAGATCGTAAACTTGAAATTACAACTCGATCCCGTGATCTTCTATCAACAAAATATAATATTTCTGAAAACGATATGTATTTTGACCCTTTAGTATTTCCATGTGCAACAGGAGATCAAAAATATATTGGATCAGCAATTGAAACTATTGAAGGGATAAGACTAATTAAAAAATCATTTCCCAAGTGTAAAACAGTAGTCGGTCTTTCAAATGTATCTTTTGGCCTTCCCCCTGGTGGACGCGAGGTACTAAATTCTGTTTTTTTATATCACTGCGTAAAAGCAGGACTTGACTTGGCCATTGTCAATACTCAACGACTTAGAAGATTCACTCAACTAAAAGATATTGAAATAGAGCTTGCACAAGATTTAATTTGGAATAAAGGTGATGATCCTATTTCAAAATTCGTTGAACATTTTAGAGATTATAAAAAAGAACCCACAAAGTTAGATAATAATATTCCAATTGAACAACGCCTCGCGAGCTACGTAATTGAAGGAATAAAAGAAAATTTACAAAAAGATCTTGAAGAGATGAAAAAGACAATGGACCCAATGAAAATCATTAATGGGCCATTAATGAATGGGATGAAAGAGGTAGGTAAACTATTTAATGATAATAAACTCATAGTTGCTGAAGTTTTACAATCAGCAGAAGTAATGAAGTTTGCTGTGAATTATCTTGAATCATTTATGGATAAATCTACTTCTACGGCCAAGAAAAAGTTTCTTCTTGCAACAGTAAAAGGTGACGTTCATGATATTGGAAAAAACTTAGTCGATATTGTTCTTTCAAATAATGGTTATGAGATTATTAACCTAGGTATTAAAATTTCTTCTGATCAACTACTACAGGCCATAAAAAAACATAATCCAGATATCATTGGCCTCTCTGGCCTACTAGTAAAATCAGCACAAGAGATGGTAAATACTCTTAAGCAATTTTCTCAATTTAATATAGAGATACCCGTATTATTAGGAGGAGCAGCGCTATCAAAAAAGTTTGTCGATACCAAAGCTGCAACGGTCTATAACTCAGGAGATGTTTATTACGCAAAAGATGCAATGGATGGACTTAGACTTACAAATATTATCTCTGACCCAAAACAATTTAAAACATTTATTTCAGATGAAAAGACAAGACGCCATCTAATTAAAGAAGATTCAACAAAAAAGACACCGGAAAAAATATATTCAAACAACAGATCAAGTAAAATCTCAATTTCAAGTGAGATTCCTGAGCCTGCTGATTTTAAGCGACATATACTTAAAAATATTTCCATTGATTCCATATGGAAATTTATAAATCCCAAAATGCTTTTCACAAGACATTTAGGAATTAAAGGTAAAATTGCAGAGCATCTTATGAGTGAAGATTTTGCAAAATTAACCTCTTTTCCTGAAGGAGAAAAAGCAATTGAAATTTATAACGAAGTAAAACAGGTAAAAGAAAAATACATGGATGACTTGCTTACAACTGGAGCTGTATATCAATTTTTCAAAGCCAAATCTGATAAAAATTCAATTAAAATATTTGATGAAACTGAAAAAACACAATTAACAGAAATAATACTACCAAGACAGTTAAAAGAGAATGGACTTTGTATAAGTGATTATTTGACTCCTTTAGACGAAAAGAAGATGGATAATATGGCAATCTTTTTTGTTACCGTAGGCTCTGGTATTACAAAAGAAGTCGAAAGACTAAAAAACAGTGATCAGTTTTTAAGATCTCACATTCTATCGGCAATGGCACTAGAACTTGCTGAAGCATATGCAGAATATCTCCATGGAAAAATTCGCTCTTCATGGGGTTTTCCTGATCCAGTATCGATGACAATGCTAGATCGTTTTCAGGGAAAATATCGAGGCAATAGATATTCATTTGGTTATCCTGCTTGCCCCGATCTTAAGGATCAAAAAATTATATTCGATCTTCTAAAACCTAAAAACGATATAAAACTAAATTTAACTGAAGGTTTTATGATGGAACCAGAAGCTTCTGTTTCTGCACTGGTCTTTCATCATCCTCAAACAAGTTACTTTAGTGTTGGTAATTAATCTAACCTACATTTAAAAAGCTATCAATAATTGAAGAGTATTTTGAATGTCCCCAAAATACGACTTGTTTATCGCAAAGCTTGTCATTTTCTCCTCTTTTCTTATCATTTTCAATGTTGCTTACAAATTCTTCAAGAGAATTAAGGTGCATATTAAATATTTTTTGCTCGTATGGTGAAAGCCATATTTTCCTCAACTTAAGATCTGTTTTTCCACTTTCATTTTTAAAATACTCGTTAACCAATGAAGCAAATACATCCTTTAACTCCTCTTTTACTGAAGACTTTTCATTAATCTTTTTTATCCATTTGTTTTTTTCTTTTGAATTTAAATAGTAGTACCCATTTTTATAAACGATAATATTTTTAAAAATAAAATTAGGTATAATATTTATTAAAAGCCTCTTATCTAGACCTGTATCTTCTGAAATCTCTTCAATGTTTTTTTCTTTATCTAAAATAGATTCTAAAACCATTCTTTCAATTATAAGTAATCCCTTTTCCATTTCAACTCCCCTATGCTCTTACGTTTTCATTTTGTAATTGCCACAAATCAATTTTACGATTAATGAACATTTCAATTTCCTTTAAAGTTATGACTGATAATTTTTTATCACAATCTTCAATCAGATCTTTAAGTTGATTTTTATTGTTGCCTTTGATAACAACGTCAAATTTCTCATATTCATCAAGTCGCATTTTACAGCCATTTAATAATCTAAAGATTCTACTTAAATTAATTCCGGTTTCCTCCGCCATCTCTCTAAGTGTTTTTTTTCCCTTCGCTTCAAAATACTTTTTAAAGATTGTTTTTTGTAAATCCATAATTCCCCCTTTAAAATAGTAATGAGCAAGATATGTGCCATTTTAAAAAACGAATTATCAATATGTTAGTTAATTAAAGTGTTCCAGAATAGGAACAAACTGTATCAGATATGGGCCACCTGATCTCCAAGTTCCACATATACCTCTATACCTTTTTTTGTATAATCTAAAATATCATCAGTCGGAGACCATGCTCCCTTTTCACCAACAATAATTACAGTTGATCCTCCAAATAAAAAATATCCTTTTTCATCTGCTCTCATAAATGAGTCTTTATTGTAACTTTGAACAATTTTCCCAACGGCCATGGCCCCTACTTCAATATAAGCTAATTTTTTAAAGTTTTCAGTTTCAATAATTGTTACATGTCTCTCGTTAGTAACAAAAATATCTGGTCTGTTTTTTAAGGCTATTGGATTAACTGAATGGTATTTTCCGTGCAACCGATAGCTATCTATAACTTTACCATCATCTGGAAAATGAAAACGGTGATAATCTACGGGACAAAGTCTTCCAATTAAAACGGGGCCTCCTTCAAACACTCCTTGCCATCGACTATTTTTAAGAAGCTGTTCACTATTTAAATATTTTCCCTTAACAGGGATTAGAAGATCATCAGTCAACGATTTATAACCAAAATATCTCCCTTCACAAAACGCTGGCATTTGCTTTTTGTTTTCAGTCCACGGCCTTGCATTTTTTTTTAACTTTCTAATGAAAAAATCATTAAATGTATTGTAGTATTTAGGTTCAGAAACATCTGTTTCGAAATCTTCCATTTTAATTTTAAAATCTTTTATAAATTTAGGAATTTTCTTTGCACTTTGATGACGAGATTGTATCCATCCATAAAATTTAGAAAATGGAGAATAAGCAAGTAGTTTTCCCAATAACCTGCCATAAAATGACGCATATAGGAATTCGATAAGTAAACTTCCATAAACTTTTTCAATTTCAAATTTATTAAGTTTTCTATTGAAGTAATTAATATCCATCTTCTAGCCTTGATTTAGTATAAAATTGAGATTATAGATTTCTATAACTTCTAGTAACGATTTGCAAACGGAGTACCTGTGAATATGATAAATTACCAAAATAAATTACTACTTACTGTTTTATTTATTTTTTTATGCATCAATTCAAACGCAGCAGATGATCATAAATTACTACTAGAAAATGAAAAAAATACTATTGAGATATACCATAAACTAAGCCATTCAGTTGTTAATATTACCAGCATTAGCGTAGCCACTGATTTTTGGAATAGAGAACAGATAGAAATTCCTCGGGGTTCTGGCTCTGGCTTTGTCTGGGATAAAAAGGGGCATATCGTTACTAACTTTCATGTTGTAGAAGGTAGTGACTCTTTTATTGTTACTTTTAATAATGATAAAAAACAATATAAAGCAAAACCTGTTGGTGGAGAGCCGCGAAAAGATATTGCCGTCTTAAAGCTGACCTCTCTCCCCAATAAACTTACTCCTATTTTTCCTGGCAATTCAAGTACACTACAAGTTGGCCAAAAAGCAATTGCCATTGGAAACCCATTTGGAATGGACAACACTGTAACCACTGGGATAATTTCGGCACTTAATCGAAGAATTGTTGGTATAACCGGCCTTAAAATTTATGGAATGATACAAACGGACGCATCTATCAACCCCGGTAATTCTGGTGGACCACTTTTTAACTCTAGTGGTGAACTTATTGGAATGAATACCATGATTTTTTCAAAGACAGGAACAAGTACAGGAATAGGTTTCGCCATACCATCTGATACGATCAATCGCATGGTTCCACAAATTATTAAATATGGAAAAGTAATTCAGCCAGGCCTTGGAATTGCTATTTTGCCCGACCAATATAAAAACAGACTTGGGATTGAAAAGGGAATTGTAATAACCGGCTTTCTAGATAAAAAAAATCCGATATCCAAGTCTGGACTTCGCACTCTCAGAAGAGATGAATACGGACGAATTATATTAGGCGATATTATAATTGCTATTGATGGCAAGGAAACTAAAGATTTAAGTGATATTTATAATATTCTTCAAGAGTATAAAGTTGGAGATTATGTTGAGATAACTTACCTTCGAAATAATTCCAAAAAAAAACTTAAAGTAAAATTAACCAAAGTACAAGCAGAGTAACAACTATGGAAAACACACTACCAAAAATTAACAAAACCAACGCACCTTTTATTATTGATAAAAGTTTAACCACCAACTTAATTGCCATGGCAATTATTGTTTTAGGTTACTATGGCCCAGTTTATGGAAAACACATTCAATCAATTGGTTATTTTGCTCTGTCAGGAGCAATTACAAATTGGCTTGCAATTTACATGCTGTTTGAAAAAGTTCCGCTACTATACGGATCGGGTGTTATACCAAACCGCTTTGAAGAATTTAAAGAGGGAATTAAAGATCTGGTAATGAATCAATTTTTTACCAAAGAAAATATTGATAATTTTTTCAAATCCAATAATGAAAATTTAAAACTAAATACTGACATTATTTTAGATGCAATTGATTATGATACTCTCTTTGAAAAACTTGTTCTAACTATCGAACAGTCTCCCCTTGGAGGAATGCTTTCAATGTTTGGTGGAGCAAATGCCCTTGGCCCAATTAAAAACTCTTTTATTGAAAAAATGAAAGAAGGGATCATCGAGATTTTCAATACTGATAAATTTCAGCAGGCCATAGCTGAGAGCGGTTCTGCAATGGGGGCCAAATCTATTCTTGAAAAAGTCGAACAAATTGTTCAACTACGACTAAACGAGCTAACTCCTCAAATTGTTAAGCAGATCATACAAGATATGATAAAAAAACATTTAGGCTGGCTTGTTGTTTGGGGTGGTGTTTTCGGAGGAATAATTGGTCTTTTTATGAGTCTTTCAAAAGCGTTATAAAAGATAATTTAACCATTTAATCAAATGGTCAAGTGACTTGCACTGATAGTGTTCACCTTGAAAAAAAAGTAACCAACTATCATTAACAATTTCGACTTCCGCAATGTTGTTATCTGTTGAATCCAATATTTTATATCCCTCTTTTTCAATAGCATGTCTTGTCCATGATTTTTTCAAATCATCAGATCCATTTTCTTTTAAATAGATCGCTTTTGTATTGTTATTTATTTTAATAAACCTAGCAGATTTCTCGTCAAATCTAAAATTATCATTTTTAAAATAAGAGGTAATTTTGCCATTTAAAAGTAGATCCTCTGGCATCCCATATTCAAAATGTCCTTTGTCATCTATAAGCCACATTCTATTTGCTACCTTTAAAATTAGCTCCCAATCATGTGATGAAAATAAAATTGCAATCTTATTTTTTTGAACAATAGACTTTAACTGACTAATAATTTCTATTTTGCTAGAAATATCCAAAAACGTAGTTGGTTCATCCAATAAAATTAAAGATGTATTTTGAGCAATGGCCCTTGCAATCATTGTTTTTTGTTTTTGACCGTCACTCAATGTTGAGAAAAATTCATTTTGAATAGTTTTAATTCCTACACTGTCTATTGCGGAATCAATATATTTTTTATCT
>DAOVTR010000077.1 GCA_030633015.1 Bdellovibrionales bacterium | reverse complement strand
TTCAGTTAGATCCAAAAACTCATAATTAATTTTAGCTTCTATACGTCCATTTTTAATTGTTCCAACCTTTCCATGATCTTCAAAAAAAACATTTCCTTCATTAAAGATTGCAGTATAAAGGTTACTGTGTTCTTCATATGATCCACATTTAATATTATATGGATAAACAATCATTTTTTCAGGGGAATAATCAAGTCTAATTACGGATAATTCACATAAAACAGTTTTTCCATATTGATCTTTAATAATCCCTTTTCCGGCCCATTTACCTGTAAAAAAACTATTTTCTACTGCCAAACAAGACATTGATAATAGAATTAAATTTAAAATTATAAATAATTTTTTCATTACAGCTCCTAAGTAAATATAAAATAGAATATTTAAAAATTATAATTGTGACAAGTTAATAAAATCCGAGCGTAATGCTCGACAACTCTCTACGCCCAATAGGGCAAATAATATTGATCTCTACGGGAAGATTCCGGATTGGCCAATTTAATTTTTCCCAATCTTATAATCTCTTCAATTAATTTATAAATCTTGGTTGATTCGCTTCTGTTTAAATGAAATCGATCTCTAATAGATCTTCCTGTTGTTTTTCTTTGAATAACTACATTTAAGCAACAATGTTGAAAAATTGCATTCATTTTTTCGTCATTGGTCAGTGATGAAAATTCTCTATGAGCAGACAAAATTACCTTGAAATAACCTGGTTCATTTATAAATTGTATTGCTGGATAACCATTTTTTTCCATTGCGATTACGGATTTATCAATGCCACTGCCTCGCTCCTCACAAAAATTTAATTTCCTCATGAGATCAGATAAAACTTCATTCCTTGTTCTAGATGGATGATCAATCAAACGATCAACAGTTACCTCTGGAAGCAACCCTCCTGGAGATGTTACCTCTACTCTATCCGAAAAAACTTCAACCGTTATTGAACTTGAGGTTATGGTATAATCCCTATGAATAATCGCATTTACAATAATTTCTCTTAAAGCTACTTCAGGTATAATAGGCGTTCTTATAACCGTTGCTCTCTGCACCTTTTCTGTATATGGCAACCAGTGAATAAGCGTATCAATAATTAAATCTAGACTTAAGCTAAATCCCATTTGAAAAGTTTTATCTCTTCTTGCTGTTATTTTAGTATTTCCTTTGTATTCAACCATTCTTAACGCAAATTTTTCATAAGAGATTAATTTATTAAAATCTTTTGCACAGCAAATTATTGCAAGATTCGTTGGTGAAAATTTTTCATAGGATTTATCAAATAATTTTAACGATGCAAGATACTCCATTTGAGAACTTTGATCTGAAAAACCATTAGGCATTGTCCTTTTTATAACCTCTGAAAAATTAAAACAATCATCCCATTTTTCAATATACTCCCTTGACAAAGATGCAGGCAGCTCACCAAATCTTAATGTTCTAGAACTTAAAATTGAATGCCGTATTTCATCCTTATTCATGAGCCTAGATTGTCCTCCTGCCCTAATATATGACCTCTCAAGGCCTTTATTTTTGATATGTACAGGCTTTTCAAAACTCTCCTCTATATATATTCCAAGAAGGTTTTTTGCTTTAAACTCAAATGTAATAAACTTGATATTTATTTGAGGTTCAAGAGCAGTTCGGGCCATATTTGCTAAAATATCCGCGATTAACCGACTGTCTTCGTCAGGTATGCCTATAATTTTTCCATCATCATCTACACCAAATATTAAAAATCCTCCATCTTTTAAATTTGCAAAAGCACTAAGATGTTTTTTTAATCTCTCTTTTTTACTAGATAACATTACCTTCCAGTCAAGCTCATTAAGCTCTTGAGGAATAGGAGACAGACTTCTTTTTAAAAGATCAATACACAGATTCTCAATATTCAAAAATAACCCTTTAAATAGTTAATATTAAGTAAGTATAGTAAAGTTTTTTCATAAAATCCCGAAAATTATTTAGAACAATTAGATTTCAAATATAATTCAGGAAAATATGGAACTTAATTCAGATATAAGTAATAAAAAAAAATATAAAATATTAATAGTTGAAGATGTCCCTGTTCAGGCAAAAAAACTACAATATATTTTAGAAAAACTAGGTTATGAAGTAACATGGATGACAGATGGGCAAAAAGCATTATCAGAAATTCCAAATAAAAAATATTCACTTATAATCTCAGATTATCAAATGCCTAATTTGGATGGACTAGAATTACTAGAAGAATTAAAAGCTAATAAAAATTTTGCTAAAATTCCTTTTATTCTTATAACTACAATTGAAGATAATGAAGTATTTTTCAAATCACTTCAACTTGGCGCGAGTGAATTTTTAAATAAACCCTATCGACCTGAAGAGCTTAAATTAAGATGTCAAAATATTATAATGCTTTATGAATACCAAACTCTAATTGAGCAAGAAAATGTAAATTTACTAGATGACTTAAAAAGTAAAAATGAAATACTTCAGAAAAACTTTGAAGAACTAGCTGACTCACATAAACTGTTACAGACCCTTCAGGCTGAACTCATACAAAGTTCAAAAATGGCATCACTCGGAACCATGGGAGCAGGAATGGCCCATGAAATTAATAATCCACTAACAATTATTAAATCCTATAACCAACAATTAAATAGAATAATAAATCGAGATGAAATTGATCAAAATAAAATAATAAAAATCAATGGAAATATTGAAACCGCAGTTAATAGAATCATAAAAATTGTTAAACACTTAAAAGCTTTTTCTAGAAATGAAGATTTAAACAATCGAACATTAGAAGACTTTGATCTTAATATTTTATTTAAGGATTTATATGATTTTTTTGGTGGATTAATAACAAAAAACAATATTGAAATGATAGAAGATTTTTCAGCACAACCTGCAATAGTATCTGGATTTAAGACATTGATTGAACAAGTTTTTTTAAATTTAGTTCATAACGCCATTGATGCAATGGACAAATCTGAAATAAAAAAGATGACATTTAAAACTGTAGTTGAAGGAAATAAAATCATAGTCACATTTTCTGATACTGGTTGTGGAATTCCATCAGATATTCAAAGCAAAATATTTGATCCTTTTTTTACAACGAAAGATGTCAATAAAGGGACCGGGTTAGGTATGAGTCTCGTGGAAGGATATATTAAAGAACATGACGCTACCATAAATCTTGAATCTACTTCTAAAGGTACAGCTTTCACAATAATTTTTAACAATAACTAGAGACAAACAATGGAAGAAGATTTTTTCGATGACGGTTTTCTTGAAGGTTTAAGAGAAGAGTTTTATGCCGATGCAGTTGAAACTCTAGTTGATTGTGAAAATTTACTCCTAACAAAATATGAAGAAGGATTAACTCCTGATGATACTAAAGAATATAAAAGAATACTGCATTCATTAAAGGGTTCTGCCCATGCTGTTGAACTAGTACAAATTAATGATATTCTACACACAATGGAAGATCTTATTATAGACAATATTGTAACTCAGGAAATTACTGATAAACATTTACTGTATATAGATAAAATAAGAGAATTTATAGCACTCACACAAAAAGGTGACCAAGTCAGAGCAAATCAAATCATCAATGATATTAATTAAAAGAGATCAATCACTACCTCTATACGGATTTAACTGTTTCAATATTTAAAGTTACAATAAAAAACAAAAGCAAAACACATAATAAAAC
This sequence comes from Bdellovibrionales bacterium, assembly GCA_030633015.1. Next base: position 3,670 of record DAOVTR010000077.1, on the reverse strand, counting down.
GAATAATAATTTTATCTTAAATGGCATATTTATTAAGTTTGAAATTTGACTGCTTATATTTTGTTTAAAAGTACTGTTTTTACTCCAGGCCTTAAAATTTTTTCCAAAAGGATGTTCAAAAATAACGTCAAAAGATAGTTGACATCTATTACACTGTATTCTCAAGGTTTTTCCAATACGAATCGGAATACGCAATTTTTGACTGCAACTAGGGCAAATAACTATTTTGGATATTAATTTCTTTAAAAAATTCATTTTTAAAAAAGATATTGCAAAGTCATTCCATAGATACTTTTAGAATAAGAATAATTATCCTCATCTTTAGATGACTTCGAAGTATAATTATAGTTTATCGACAACGTGTATTTTCCAAACGTTTTAAATATTTTTATATAAGGACCATATGAAAACTCAAGGCCTCGGCTCTCACGACTTGCTACAGGGTCAGTTAAAATTAATGAACTACCGGCCAAGAATGTCACAATATTATAAAGCTTAGGCTTCATATATGTAACTGTAAGACCATAACTATCTAAATTATTATCTTCATCTTCATATGATAAAAAATCAGCATTTAAGTTAGCAATTAAAAAGCTTTGACTTTTCAAGGCGCGAGTATAACCAAGACTAACTCCAATCCCACTACCTCCATACGAGTCATCAACGTTATTAAGTATTTTATATTTTAACTTTATATTAACTGTAGCATTTGAAAGAGAAATTTCTTCACCTGTAGTAAAAGTAAAATTAGTTGAATCCTGTTCGTAACTTGAAGCTGAGTTAATATCCCTAGCACTTCTAAAATATGAACCGTCAATTAAAAAAGCTGATAGCTTTGAACCTATTTTATGTTCATATCTCATCTTCAATGCTGGGGTAACAGAATAACCATCATAGGAGTTAATACTACTATTATCTCTATTTGTATGATAATTGAGATTTGTTGTTAACTGAGGATAAAATACAAATTTTCTATTTAAAATTAATCTTGTCTGCATAAAAAAACTATTTGTATATATTTCTGTTGTATCTTCGCTTTGAGGAGAGCTACTTTCTGTATAATTATTGTTGCTATTATATCCAACAGACAAAGAAAAAATATTTTTCTTATCAGGGAGCACCTTTCCATTGTATAAAACATTAGGATCAAGACCATAATATCTTTTAACTTCCACAAGTCTTTTTTCTATCTCTTTTTTCATTTTCTCATCTACAGCATAACGAATACTCTTCTTAAACATTGGAAGTACTCTTTTTTGCACCACTTTTAAAATGCTCTTGTGATTTTTATACATACTAAGATAAATTTCTCCTAATTGCATATAGCCAGGTGAGACAATATCTTCGTATAAATCAGGACTTAAAAGTATTTTAAGATAAAAACTACGCGATTTTTTATACTGCTCTAAAATTTGTGAAATATACCCCATGTAATATAAAGACTGTCCCTTATTAAAATTACTTTTATATGATTTAAAAAACTGGCTCCTGGCATTTTCAAGTTCATTCATTGCATACAAGGACTGGCCATATTCATAAAAAATATCAATTCTACTAGATTTTAAATCTATTGCTTTTTTAAAATACTGGGAAGCCTCAGAAAATTTAGCAAGACGATTTGAGCTTAGTCCCAAATAATAATTAACAAGGGCCATTTGCTTCTCACTACCTTTAATATCTTGGGCCAACTCTAATGCTTGTTTAAAATCTTTTTTTAAAATAAGGTTATGAATATTATCCAACGTTGGCAAAATCATCTCTTCATCAAAAGCAAAGGTATTAAGAGGGTAAAAAGAAAATATAAAAAATAAAAAAAGAAACAACTTCATATCAATATATTAATTTGTCCTACTCAAAGATACAAGCATTAGTCTTGAACATTGAAATGAATTTTTACTCCTGTTGCGTTATCATTAATAATTGGAGGTAGCTCTATTTTAACTTCCTCAATAGGACAAAATGGCGGACATTGGGGAATCAAATCTGTTGTATTTAAAGGAACATCTTGATTAATAACAATATCACTAGCGGGTGCCCTTTCAAAAATAATTTCTCCTTCAGGAAGAAGTACTTCCCCACCAAATTCAGTAGCATTAACCCCGGGAGGAACTGGATTTCTATATTTCTTCTTTATTTTATTGGCTACTGAACTAGGTTTTCTCTCTTTTATAGATTTAACTGTAATTTCATTTTTTAATTTTTCAAGCTTTGCTGTTGGAACAGTTACAGGTCTCGTTACACCCTTGGAGTTTTTGGAAACATTTGACTCCTGTCCTTTTTTTACAACTACAGCATTTTTAGAATTCAACATTTTTTCCAATGTATTTCCATTTCTAATTTGATTTATTCCACCACTTATTCCTTCCAGTTTTGCAAATGCAACTGCTCCAGAAAATGTTACTAAATTTGTATGTTTCTTTGAAGTATTATAACTAACTTGAAACTCAGTCCCCCTTACTCCCATTGCTGCAGTCTTAGTTGTAATATATAATTTTGATTTGTCCTTTTTAATATTCATATAGTTTTTTGTAACTTGAGATTTAATTTTTCCCTTTAATAGATTTAATATTCCTGGTTTTTTATCCTTAAATTGAACAATTTGTACTGTACTTTTAGGAGCAACACTCATGGTTGATTTATCTTTAAATAAAATTTTAGCAAAACTTTTAGCCGAGGTCCTCACTTGCATCCCCTCATCAAGCCACATCCCCTTTTTAAGTACAATTATTTTCTTATCAATCGTTAATGCCTTTACCTCACCTTTCGCAATAATAACAGACGCAATTTTTGAATCTGCAAAGGAGGTATTTAAAACAATGGCTAAAAAAATAGTTAAAATCAGTCTCATATCATCCTCTTTTATTTAATCTAAAAGCATATTAATAGTATTATATTTTGAAGCAGCGTTATTTATCAGTTTAATTTTATTAGTTGGTAATCCATCTTTAAACCATCCCTCACTTTTATTGACAAAAGTATGAGTTGGAGGAGCTTGACAATCATCTCCATCATGCACCGAAATTTGAAAGGCTCCTAAGTACACATTTATTGGAACTCTCATAAAACTTAATATTATATTAGGTAACATTGTTGCTCCTGGATCTTGATTCACACAACCAACCATTCCCTCCCTATTATTTAAAAGATCTGGAATAAGTACACCATTAATCATTGTATAGTTAAAAAACATAAATCTGATAGATCTTCCCAGCAGCGAATAAGAGGAAGACATACAGTGTGAAGTGTTTGATTGAACTAGTGTCTCTGAAAAACAAGTTGAAAATTCAAATAACTTATAACTATTGTTAAAATCCACATCATTATAATCAAGATCAACAATATCACCACTTGTTATAAAATCTGATCCAAATAAAAATTCTTCTGTATTTAATGTGCTAAATATGGAATCGGTTTCAATACATCCATCCTTTGATAGATCAAAATTAATATCTACAATCTCATCGCCCATCAAGTACTCTTGAGTCTGGCCACAACGAATTTGCCCCTGAAAGACATATTCAACACTATTAACTGCAAACTCGTATGCAGTTGCTGAACTTCCAGAATTTGGAGATCCTTCTGCCCCCCAAGCAATGGCAGCAAAATGCCAACTACTACCTTTTGGTAGAAGCTTGTAAACCGTATGATCAGCATTTATCTCATCTGGAGC
>DAOVTR010000354.1 GCA_030633015.1 Bdellovibrionales bacterium | reverse complement strand
GAGAAGAGACAAAATACTTTTGGGTAGTTGGTACCAAGTTTCATATTCAAAGTGAAGCTGTCGTAATTGGAATAGAGACTACTCAACTCAAAAAACTCGAAGAAAGACTAAGATTTAGTGAAAAGATGTCATCACTTGGAGAAATGGCAGCAGGGATTGCCCATGAAATAAACAACCCTCTAACTTTTATATCACTTAAAGCAGCTCAACTTAAAAAGAAATTTGAAGATGAAAAACTACTGGAAGTTGCAGATAAAATTGAAACAACAGTTAAAAGAATTTCAAAAATCATCCATGGACTTAAAAACTTTTCAAGAGATAGCGAAAAAGATCCTTTTATTCCCACTGATATTAATCAAATAATTGATGAATCTATTGAAATATGTACAGATAAAATTAAAAAAAATAAAGTAAAAGTTGAATTTGAAAAATCAGATCAATCATTACTAATTGATTGTAAAGAGTCACAACTATCTCAAGTATTTGTAAATCTAGTCAGCAACGGAGTTGATGCCGTTTCTGACAAAGATAATAAATGGATTAATATAAAACTAGAAGATAACAATGAATCAATAAAAGCTATAATTACTGATGCAGGTCAAGGGATTCCTCTTGATATACAAGATAAAATTTTACAACCTTTTTTTACTACAAAAGAGATTGGAAAAGGAACTGGGCTCGGACTCAGTATTTCAAAAGGAATTATAGAAAAAGCACATAAAGGACATTTTTTCATTGATAACGATAAACCAAATACAACGTTTGTAATTGAGCTCCCTAAAAAACATTAAAACCAAATAATAATTTTTAATTTTTTTAATTGATCAGCTATCCACGATTTATTTTCATTTTTATACCAAAAAAACATTTTTCGTTGATTTAATTTTTCATCTTTTGTTTTAGCAGTATATATTTTTTTTCCTGTATAAGGATTAATCCCAGTATAATAACAAACAGTTGATAAAGTCATGGGTGTTGGTAAGAAATCTTGAATTTGCTCTAATTTATAACCCAAGTCGGATGTTTTCTTCGCAAGATGGGCCATATCTGAGAGATCTGATCCAGGGTGTGATGAAATAAAATATGGAATAATAAATTGATTTAAATTAAACTTTTTAGATAGATCTTCAAATCGTTTTTTAAAACTAATAAATTTATTAAAAGATGGTTTCCTCATTTGTCTTAACACCTGATCTTCAGTATGCTCAGGTGCTACTTTGAGTTGACCTGAAACGTGCTCTTTAATTAAAACTTCAAGATACTCCTGATGGGCCAATAACTCATCAGAACTTTCAAGCAGATCATAGCGTATACCACTTCCTATATGGATTTTTTTTATCCCCTCAATTTTCTTTGCAAGATTATAAAGCACAAGCAGATCTTTATGAGAAATATTTAAATTTTTGCAAATATCTGGACTAATACAAGAAGGCCTTAAGCAAGTACTACATTGATCAAGATTAATACCTTCCATTTTATACATATTAGCTGACGGCCCTCCAATATCAGAAATATATCCTTTAAAGTCATCCATTTTCGTAATAGTTACAATCTCTTTTAAAATAGAAGTACTGGATCTACTAATTATTTTTTTACCTTGATGGATTGCAATGGAACAAAAACTACATCCACCAAAACAACCACGATGAGATGTAACTGAGTGACGTATCATCTCGTAAGCGGGGATCTGGCCTCTCTTTAAATACTTGGGATGAGGCATACGTGTAAATGGTAAATTATAAAAACCGTCAATCTCTTTAGAAGAAGTATTTTTATAAGGAGGATTAATAATAAGTTGTAGTTTATCTACTTCCTGAACAAATCTAACATTAGAATCTCTATTACTCTCTTTTTCTATTTTTATGAAATTATCCGCAAAATCTTTTTTGTTTTCAATGCATCTCTCATGAGAATGAAGTTTTAAATCAATCCACTTTTTATTTTTTGGTAACTCATCCTCCTTGTTTAACAAATATGCAATTTGAGGAATGGTTTTAATATTATTTAAAGGAACATTTTTTTTAAATAAATTTGCGATATCAAGAATTGGTTTTTCTCCATTTCCGTAAACTAAAAGATCAGCTTCAGAATCAATCAAAATTGATTTTAACAACATGTCTTTAAAATAATCATAATGAGTAACTCTTCGAAGTGATGCCTCTACTCCCCCAATAATCACTGGAATATCTGGATATATTTGTTTAATAATCTTACTGTAAACTGTTGTTGCGTAATCTGGCCTAAAACCTGCCTCTCCCTTAGGAGTATATGCATCATTTGATCTTTTTCGCTTATTAGTTGTATAATGGGCAACCATTGAATCCATGCATCCTGAAGTAATCCCAAAAAAATATTTTGGTGGACCAAATTTTTTAAAATCTCTTAGATCGTCTCTCCAATTGGGTTGAGGAATAATCCCTACTTTAAAACCAAGTTTCTCTAAATTTCTTGCAATTATTGCATGTCCAAAAGATGGGTGATCAACATAAGCATCACCAGAAATAATAATCACATCGAGTTGTGACCAACCTCTCTTAATCATTTCATCTTTTGTAATTGGTAACCAGATCTTAGACATAAAACTTATATAATTGTAACAAGAGAACAACTCAATTCTCTTTGGGTAATTTCTCCAATTTCATAGATCTCTTGCGAATTCTCATCACAAAACTTATGAAATTGATCAACAGAGTCAGGACGAACAGAAATAAGTAAACCTCCACTCGTTTGAGGATCACATAATATTACTTTTTGATACTCTGAAATCTCTGATATTTTACTACCATAACTTTGAAAATTTCGATAGG
>DAOVTR010000290.1 GCA_030633015.1 Bdellovibrionales bacterium | reverse complement strand
TGGTGTCGATTATGATGGATCAAAATCAACTGATGACTCATCAACTAATTATGATCTTAATGATTATGTTGAAGATATTGTATATATTTTAAAACAAATTTGTGACACAGAACAAGTTGCTCATCCAAATATTGTAACTGAGAGTGGTCGTGCCATAACTGCAATTCACTCGTGTGTAATTTTTAATATTTTTGATAGAATATCTTACGAAAATATCCATTATGAAAATGATATTCTCGCAAGCGAACATATTCTCGTAACTAATATCAGAGATCTTTGGAGTGAATTAAGCTCTGGAAATTTTCAAGAAACTTATAATGATGCACTTCAAAATAAAGATGAAATAGAAAACGCTTTTAAACTTGGAATTTTATCTCTTGAAGAAAAAGCAACTGCTGAAACTTTTTTTTGGAAAATTTTAAATAGAATTCGCAATTTAATTAGAGATCATCAAGAATTTATTCCCGATGAACTACTCGAACTTGAAGATTCAATGGCAGATAAATATCTTTGTAACTGCTCTTTTTTTCAATCAGTACCTGACTCTTGGGCCATAGATCAACTATTTCCAATTATCCCCCTGACTAGACTTGACCAAAGGCCAAATAATTTTTGCACGTTGACAGACATCACTTGTGACTCCGATGGTAAAATTGATAAATTCATCTATCTCTCTGATGACTTCAACACTCTACCTATCCATGAAATCAAAAACAATGAACCTTATCCTGTTGGAATCTTTCTTACTGGGGCCTACCAAGATGTAATTGGAGATATGCATAATCTTTTTGGACAGCTAAATGAAGTTCATGTCTTCTGTGATGATAAAGATCCTAATGACTTTTATATTGAAGAAGTCATTAAAGGTAATAGTTGTAGCGATGTTTTGGAAGATATGCAGTATAACACTGAATATATGGCATCAATCGTAAAGAAAAACATATCTAAATATATCCAAAAAGGAAAAGTTACTTCAAGAGAAGGAGTAAAGTTAACTGATTTTTATGAACAGTGTTTAAAAAATTATACATATTTAAAAAAATAGCAGGAGATATAATGCAAAAATTAGGCCCCATTTCATCATTTATTGAAAACCATTTTTTACATTTCAATGCTGCTTCAGTTGTTGACGCTTCAAAAGCATATACACATCATCTAGAAAACAGTGGAAAGATGCTTGTAACTTTGGCTGGGGCAATGAGTACTGCCGAACTTGGAAAATCCCTTGCTGAAATGATCAGACAGGATAAAGTTCATGCCATTTGCTGTACCGGAGCAAACTTAGAAGAAGATATCTTTAACCTCGTTGCCCATAACCATTATAAAAGAGTTCCCAACTATCGAGACCTGACCCCAAAAGATGAAAATGAACTTTATAAAAATGGATTTAATAGAGTCACTGACACTTGTATTCCCGAAGAAGAGGCAATGAGAAAAATAGAAGCTAAAATTCTAGGACATTGGAAAGCAGCTGACCTAAACAGCGAAGTTTATCCTCCTCATAAATATCTATGGAAACTATTTGAAACGAAAGAAATTCAAGATGAATACCAAATCAATATCGAAGACTCATGGATGTATGCCGCTTATGAAAAAGATCTCCCAATCTTCACTCCAGGCTGGGAAGATTCAACTCTTGGTAATATCTGTGTTTCAAATTTTATTAAAAACAAATTATCGTCAACTCGGTTTATTGAAACCGGTCTAGAATCAATGCAAAGAATTGCCGATTGGTATCAAAAGATCTCAAAACATAGCTCTATCGGTTTTTTTCAAATAGGCGGAGGTATTGCAGGAGATTTTCCAATATGTGTTGTTCCAATGATTGAGCAAGATCTTGGGCAAGTAACAAAAAAATGGGGTTACTTTTGTCAAATAAGTGATTCCACGACTAGCTATGGATCATATTCTGGAGCAGTTCCAAATGAAAAAATTACTTGGGGAAAACTAGAAGAAAAAACTCCCAAATACATCATTGAATCTGATGCTACAATTGTTGTACCTTTAATATTTGCTCACGTTTTAAATTGGTAATTTAAAAAAGATTAATCAACAGTAATATTGTTATCTTTTATTTGATTACTAAAATCATCTAAAATTTGAATGACTTTACCCACAGAGTGAACACTCAGCTTTTTATAAATATGCTTAAAATGCATTTTAACAGTTTCATGAGATATACTTAATGCCTTTGCAATATCCTTTCTAGACATTCTATCTAAAATCATAAGCAAAATTTCATTTTCTCTTGATGTAAGCTTAAAATGCTTAATAATAAGATCCATATTTCGCTTAATTCTAAGTATTCTAATAGAAGTCGGATCAAAACATTTAAGAGCAAAAATTATATTGTTCATCAACTCTCTAAGTCTTGATTCATCGTTTCCTGTAGCCTCTAAAAAGACACGACAAGTCTTACATTTATTCCACTTATTAGGAAGATCATCATTTTCAAGATTTCTTGTACAAAATGTGCCTGATATCTGCCAACACCTTTGATTTTCCCTACCGAACGCTGGACAGGTGTCCCTATTACAATTAAATTTTTTCCAACACTCTTCTAATTCCTCATTTTCTTTCCAAAGCTTTGCAATTTCTCCAGAAATAACAGCATCTTCTAATTCAAAGAGCATTTGTAACACTTTTCTATCTTCCATGGGGGGATTATAATCTAATTTATTTAAGGTTAAAAGATAATTATTTTTTAATTTGTTTATAACTCTTCTAGTATTTGGATGTGTACTTATTAAGACTATTTAAAAAGATTGATTCTAATTTTATAAAAACATCAACTCTATCAGGCAAACTTAAAATATTGAGTTCATTAAAAAAATTCGTTTCTATTATCACTGTTGGCAAATCAAAGCTTAAACTATCATCCTCTTTAAACTTAACAAGATAATCTTTTAAATGCTCTGAGTTAGACATCTGTTGATAGACTGTTCTTGCGAGTTTAACACTCTTTTTATTGGTTTCTGAACTTATTACCTGAGGATACCGGATGATAAATTCCATATTCAAACGTTTATTTTCGCGAAATATAATTAAAAGATCCCCTCCAACCACATCAACTAATTTGTTTTTTTTGGCAACACTTATTTGCTCAAGAGGATAACTAGAAGTAGAAAATGCATTAATCTTGTCATCTGTAATCAAAGAGTGTTTTAATAATGTTGTAAAGAGCCATACATTCAAAACATCTTGCTGATTTTTTATAAAATCTTTATTACTAAATACAAAGTCATAATCTAAGACGACTTCATCTTCAATACTACTCTCTATTTTTCCTCCCATCACCATTAGAAGAGATAACTTAAAATCAATACTAGCTAAAAGATTAAAAGTTTCCTCACTAATT
>DAOVTR010000094.1 GCA_030633015.1 Bdellovibrionales bacterium | reverse complement strand
TCGGTATTCCACTTATTTGTCATTGGTCTCTTCCTAGTAATAAAATTAATTCTCGGATGAGTTTTGACGCAAAAATAGCGCTATTTCCAGTTGGGTCAATTTGTGGAGCAAGCTCCACAACATCTGCTCCAACAACAAATTTATTTTCCAAAAGTTTTATAATTTTTATGAAGGTATTGAAGTTTTCACCTCCGGCCTCAGGAGTTCCTGTGCCAGGAACAAAGCAGGGATCAAAAAAATCAACATCTATGGTTAAATAAATTGGAAAATCATTTGGTATAACAGATATAGATTTATCTAATTCTTCGATAGAATGTTTGATTGTTTGATGTTTTCGCATCCAAGAAAATTCTTCTTTAGTGCCAGATCTTATTCCAAATTGAATTAAGTTTTGTTCAATATCAAATTGATCAATTGCTCGTCTTATTACTGAGGCGTGGGAGTATTTATGATTTTGGTAGCCATCTCTTAGATCAGCATGTGCATCTAAATGTAGAACAGTTAAATTTTTGTATCGTTTTAAAAAATTTATAATAGGTGCAATAGAAATAGAGTGCTCACCGCCAATAGTTAGTATTTTAAATTTATCTTGTATTGGAAAAAGCAAATTATAAAAAGTAATTAACTGGGTTAAAAAATCATCAGAAGAATTATGATTAGTGCTTTTAATATTTCCAAGATCAGTTAATTTAATATTTAGAAGGTCTAGATTAAGATATGGAGAGTAGGTCTCTATTTGGTCTGAAACTTCTCTGATCTTTTCTGGACCTAATGCGGCTCCTTTTCTAAATGATGCTGTTTCGTCAAAGGGAACACCGATCAAATTAATTGTATTTAAGATGGCCTTTTCAGAAAAAGAAAATCCATCAAATAGAGTTTGTGGTCTTGAAAGTTTCATTATAAATCCATGATTGAAATTGGTTTGCTATATATAATATCGTCTGAATTAATACTAGCAAAAATAAACATTTACAGAGTTTTGGCGGAGCGTCAGCGCTTTTGGTAAATTAAGATAATTTAAAATGATATTAGTCGGTTATCTTTAAGAGGATATATTTTCCATAATTATTAACACTATTAATCAGTAAACAACTTAAGTCATAATATCTTTTAATGATAAGGAGTTTTTTTGGATAATATTACTACAATCTTTATGATCGTTGGTGTTGTGTTTATTGTTTCTGAGTTTATTATTCCAGGAGCGGTTGTTATATTTTTAGGGCTATCAGCAATAATTGTAGGACTTTTAAGATATTTGGGAATAGTAGATAGCTTGGTTCACTCTATAACTTGGTGGTTTATCATCTCTCTTGCACTAATTATTTTACTTAGGGGAGTTGCCCAAAGGTTTGTTGGTGGAGAAAAAGAGAAATCTAATACAGATGAAGATGTTGATGCTATTGGAGAGGTTGTTGTCGTTGTAGAAAATATATCAAGTGGATCAGAAGGAAGAGTTGAATTTAGAGGAACAACTTGGGGAGCTATTTCAGATATGACAATTTTGAAAGGGACTCGAGTAAAAATAATTGGAAGAGATAATTTAAGCTGGATCGTGAATTCAGAGAAAGAATAAAAATCAAGGAGGAAGTGTGTTAGCAACAATTACCGTTGGAGTTTTGGTTTTTGGAATTATATTTATTAATTTAGTTGTGGTTGTTCATATGAGAGAGGCTTTTGTGGTAGAGCGACTTGGTAAGTTTAGAAAAGTATTGCATCCAGGATTTCATTTTTTAATTCCCTTGCTCGATAGAATTGCTTATAGGCATGAGACTAGAGAACAGGTTTTAGATATTCCATCTCAAAGTTGTATTTCTAAAGATAATACTCAAATAGAGGTTGATGGCCTGGTATATCTAAAAGTGATGGATCCTCAAAGGGCAAGCTATGGAATTGAAGATTATAAAAGAGCAAGTGTAAATCTTGCACAAACAACTATGAGGTCAGAAGTTGGTAAATTAACGTTAGGGCAGACTTTTTCTGAGAGAGATTCTTTAAATGTGACGATTGTAAAAGAGATTGATAAAGCATCAGATCCATGGGGAATAAAAGTTTTAAGATATGAGATAAAAAATATTAGGCCATCACAAAATGTTATTCATACGTTAGAAAAACAGATGGAAGCAGAGAGAGAGAAAAGGGCAGAAATTACTCTTGCAAATGCATATAAAGATTCAACGATTAATCTTTCCGAAGGCGAAAGACAGGAAGCAATCAATATATCAGAGGGTGAGAGACAAAAAAGAATAAATGAGGCGAAGGGAAAAGCGATTGAAATTGAAAGAGTGGCAACAGCAACTGCGGAAGGAATTACTTTAATGGCGGAAGCCATTAAAATTCCAGGCGGATCTGTCGCAGTAAAAATGAGGTTATTGGATAATTTCATTAAAGAGTTTGGACAAATTTTGGAAAAATCAGATGTCTCAATACTTCCTAGCGAAATGGCAAATATTAAAGGGATTTTTGAGGGAATTGAACAGGTTTCAAGTAATTTTAATTCAGGAGTTAAGTAATGAATTATCAAGCAACGCCCATCGATCTATTTATTGTAGTTGTATGGGGTTTAGTATTTTTTATATTAATAATTAAATTTTTTCAATCAATTAGACTCGTACCAACTAAAAAAGCATATATTGTTGAAAGGCTTGGAAAATACAGTAGTACATTAAATGCAGGGTTTCACGCATTGATTCCATTCTTAGATAAAGTGACATTTATTCAGGATTTAAAAGAGGAGACCATTGATGTTCCTCCACAGGATTGTTTTACAAAGGATGAGGTCAACGTAGAAGTTGATGGTGTGATTTATATTTCAGTTATGGATTCAGTTAAAGCAAGTTATGGGGTAACTGATTATCGTTTTGCCGCTGTTCAACTTGCGCAAACCACTACCAGGTCAATAATTGGAACTATCGATTTAGATAAAACATTTGAAGAGAGAGATTTAATAAGTGCAAAAGTTGTTGATGTTTTAGATCGTGCAGGACAGATTTGGGGAATAAAAGTTCATAGATATGAAATAAAAAATATTTCACCTCCACCAACAGTAAGGGAAGCAATGGAAAAGCAGGTTAACGCTGAAAGGGAAAAGCGTGCGATTTTGGCCAGGAGTGAAGGAGAAAAACAGAGCCGTATAAATAGATCCCAAGGTGTCCGTACCGAAATGATTAATATCTCTGAAGGTGAAATGCAAAAAAGAATAAATGAAGCTGATGGGTACGGCCAAGAGATTTTAGAAATTGCAAAAGCAACAGCAGGTTCAATTGAAAAAATTGCAAAAGTGATAGAAAAAGAAGGAGGGGAAGATGCCCTTAAACTTCAATTAGCAGAAAATTATTTAAATAATATGAGAAGTATTGCTAAGAAAGGAACAAGGGTAATTATTCCAGCAAATATATCAAATTTTGATAAATGGTTAGATTCTGTGGGATTAGGATTTAAAAATAGTTGAAATATTTAATATTTAATATTTTAATATTTGTTATATGTTCGGCTTCCTTTGCAAAAGGAGCATTACCAATTATTGAATCTATAAACTCTCTTATAATTGTTCAACTGCAGATTGAGGGTAATAATTATAAGTTTTTGCTTGATACAGGATCTAATAAAAACTTTTTAGACCCAAGTTTTGTAAGAAAATTAAAAAAAAATATAGTAAGAAAGAAAAAGCTAGATAAAAAGGTTACTCAATTTAATAAAAAAGTGGATACAAAAGGTTATGAGTTTTCATTTGATATAGATGATTTTAAGTATCATGATATGGAGTCTTATGAGCTTGATACTAAAAGATTTAATAAATTAAAAGATGGAATAGATTGTTGTGATGGTATTTTAGGAGTTGATTTTTTTAAGAAATATTATACAAAGGTTGATGACGTTACTAACGTAGTTACGATTTCAAAGGCCTTGCCAAAAGAAGTTAAAAATTGGTATCAGATTCCTTTTGAAATAGTTGGAAATAATATTATTGAAGTAGATTGTAAGTCTTCTCTTGGTGGAGATTTAAATCTTCGAGTAGATTCAGGAGCAGAGTTTCCATTAATTTTGCAAACAGCATTTAGTAAAAAAAAATTCATTAGAGAGAAAATTTTAAAAAGCTCAAATTTGTCGAAGGTATATACCGTAGGTCTCGGAACTCTAAGTTGCGGAGATCTAAATGTCTTGGCCAATGGCTTTGTTTATACCAAAAATAGTGGAGCACTTGCTCATTCGTTTGTTGATGGGAATTTGGGAGCAATAATTCTAGGCAGACAATATCTTTTTGATTTTGAAAAAAAGATCATATATATCAATCCTAAATTTAAGTATAAAGATATTCGTCTGACTATGGGAGTAAAGCAGTTCGATATTGATCTTTTTAATAATGTTGGTTATGGAACTAATGAAGGTTCCGTTTTGCAGGCAGAGGTATTGATTTATAAATCATGTTTGGATCAATCATCGGCAAAAGAGTGTATGCAAACATATTGCAGTATAAAAAAGCCTAAAACGTGCAATTTTTCTGATGAGAAAGATAAGCTAAAGCAATCAATTTTATCTATTACAAATGGTAACTTTTATGGAGGTTGCAGTTTAGAACTTCTTAAATATGAATTGCAGTCACGCCCTCTTAAATATAGTTTTTGCTGGTGGATGTTACAGCAGCATTATACAAGTCAATTAAAACAACAAAAAATAAAATCTTTTAAATTTGAGACTAAGCTTCCAATTGATAAAAAATTAAATTTAAAAGTTGTAAAGGATCAATTAGAGCTTACAAGTGATCTTTATTGCTATTATATTTTTAATAATCTTATTACCTATAAAACTCTTCCAGCTAATATGTTTGCACTATCCATAAAGGGTGCAAGTCTAAGTCAAAAATCTATATATGAATATTTGAACTGGCTTAAAACTAATAAAGGAGAGAGTTGTACTAAGTATTTATCTGAAGATTTAGGAATAGTTCCTTCTAATCTAATAAAAGACCTATTAAAGAATAAAAAATATCTGGTATATATAAATCCCCTGACTATATTAGGTGATGGGGCCAATAATAAATTTAGTAAAAGTATAAATGTTACTTATAATCATGAGCGCCTACATTTGATTTTTGCTGAAAGTAAGGCCATCAGAGATGCTGTTAAGAAAAAATGGAATCTTCTAGGTGATAAGAAAAAAAATATTTTTTTAAATAAACATAAGGGATACAACTTTAGTGATCCTAAAATTATATATCGTGAGTATTTTTCATATGGTTATGAGGCTAACCCTTTAAAGTATAGAGAGTTGCTCAACTAATCATTTTATTGGACAAAAGATATTAATGATTACAACATATTAATATGGTATTTTTTAAAAAGATAGCGAACTTTTATATAGATGGTTTTAAAGAGATGAAGCTTGGCAAGAGGTTGTGGGCAATTGTGCTTATTAAGCTTTTTATAATGTTTTTTATAATTAAGTTATTTATAATGCCGAACTATTTAAACAGTTTTTCAAATGATTTAGAAATTCAAAGTTTTATATTAGATAAAATATCAACTCATAAGGAGTCAAGTCATGGTGGGAATTGAAGACGTAGCATCAGTAAATTGGGCAAGAGCTCAGTTTACCTTAACCGCATGCTATCATTTTTTATTCGTCCCTTTAACTTTAGGATTGTCATTTATCTGTGCAATGATGGAAACAATTTACTATCGAACAGGGGATGAGTTTTGGAAAAAAGTAACTAAATTTTGGATGGGACTATTTGCAATTAACTTCGCAATAGGAGTAGCAACCGGAATTATTCTAGAGTTTCAATTTGGAACCAACTGGTCGACTTATTCATGGTTTGTTGGAGATATTTTTGGAGCCCCGTTGGCCATTGA
The DNA here is from genome assembly GCA_030633015.1 of Bdellovibrionales bacterium. The sequence goes on along the minus strand of DAOVTR010000094.1, from coordinate 646 downwards.
GGGCATCTTTGCCTTCTTCTTAGAGTCGTCATTTTTTGCAGTCATGTTCTTTGGTTGGAATAAATTTTCTAAAGGATTTCATTTGACTTCAACATGGCTTGTAGCAATAGGATCAAATCTTTCAGCTTATTGGATTTTAGTTGCAAATGCATGGATGCAAAATCCAGTTGGTACAAAGTTTAATCTCGATACTGCAAGAAGTGAGATGACTGATTTTTTTGATGTTGCTTTTTCACCGATGGCAATTAATAAGTTTTTGCATACTGTAGCAAGCGGATATTTAACAAGCTCACTTTTCGTAATTGCGGTAGCGAGTTGGTTTTTATTGAAAAATAAGCAGGTAAAACTTGCAACGAGAAGTATTATTATTGCAGCAACTTTTGGACTGCTTTCAACAGTTTTAGTTATTTATAGTGGTGATGATTCTGCTTATAATGTTGCTAAATATCAACCAATGAAATTAGCAGCAGCGGAGGGGTTATATGATGGAAAAACAAAAGCTGGAGTTGTTGTTGTAGGAGTTTTAATTACAACGCTTATCCATTTATTCCGTTTTGTGTTTGAAAAAATCTTTATTGTTATCCAATGATCCCAATAAGCGCAATATTTCATTTTTAACCGTTTGATTAATGTTTAAATCCGAATA
>DAOVTR010000090.1 GCA_030633015.1 Bdellovibrionales bacterium | reverse complement strand
GAGTTTTTATGAAAATTTTATTATCCTTAGCAGTTTTATTATTATCAATTAATCTTCAGGCTGCTACAGATACGGCCAATGCAAATGCGACAGTTACAGCAGCAATAGCTATTGCTAATGTGTCTGATCTAGAATTTGGTTCTGCAGTACAAGGCGATGGGGCCCAAACAGTTGCTCCAGGATCATCTGATAACGCAGAAAATGCAAGTTTTGATGTTACTGGTGAACCAAGTACAGCATATACCGTTACATTGCCCGGAGATGGGGTTGTTTTAATGGCCAATGGAGGAGCTGGAACTATTGCAGTAAATAGTTTTGCTTCAACTCCTGCAGCTGGAGCAAATGGTCTTCTAGATGGCTCAGGAACGGAGTCACTGTTTATTGGTGCAACAAGAGCAGCGCTACTCGCTGCCCAAGAGGTTGGATCGTATACTGCTACTTTTACAGTAGACGTTGTATATTAGTTCGAGTTTAAATTTTTTAAAATAAAGGCCGCATTTTGTGGCCTTTTTTATTTAAGAAATGACAAAAGCCCTCAATTTTTATTAGAATATATAAGAATTTAAATTTATGGAGAATTTTATATGAAAAATATTTTAATTTTGCTTATTAGTAGTTTATTTACTTTGAATGTTTTTGCTTCACTTCAAGTTTTTCCAACTAGAATTGTATTATCTGATCAGCAGAAAATTAGCAATATCTCTCTTCGAAATAAAGGCAATGAAAAACAGACTTATACCATTAAGCCTGTCTTTTACAGGATGGGACATGATGGATCTATGGCACTAGTGAAGGATGCTAAAAATGAGGAGAGGTCTCTAGTTAAGTATTTACGTTTTTCTCCAAGGAAAGTAACATTAAAGCCAGGCGAAGAGCAGGTAATTAGAGTAATGCTTAAAAGTGTTGGTAATTTACCTCAGGCAGATTATAGGGCTCATCTACGCATATTACCTAACGTAATCACAGAAACCGATACTGGAAAAAAATCAAAAGTTGCCATGAAAATGTACGGACGAGTAGCTGTTTCCATTGGGATTTTTTATTATAAAGGGGATGCAAAGCTGAGCGCAAAATTATCTGATATGAAACTTTCTCGTAAAGGTAAAAAATATAATATTTCTTTAATGATGTTAAATACTGGAGATCGTTTTTTAATTGGAAATTTTAAACTGTTTTTCACTCCAAAGGATAAGAAGGAAGAGTTGGTGGCTGAAATTAATGGTATCTCAAGTTATGTTCCAAAAAGATTTTTAAACTATGATTTTACTTCAAGAATTAAAACTGTTTTAAAAAATGGTGAATTAAGATTAGAATTTATTGGCCCTAAGTTTTTAGAATCACCAAAAATTAGTGAGATTAAAATCAAGATATAAAAGATGCATTTTAAAGTACCTTTTTTTATTTTATTTTATCTATTAGTAGGTTCTTATCAGCTTTTCGCTGAAACAAATGTAAATTTACAAAAACCAAGACTAACTGAAGATACAGAATATATTATGGAAATGAGACTACCTAATGGTCAGTTAATTTCTGAAGCGATTGTTGTATATAAATTTGACGATACTTGGTATATTCCGTTGGGAGAAGTCTCCAATCTTTTTGGTTTAAGTCTCTCTTATTCTCCAATGATGTCTCGAGTTGAAGGACGAATTTTAAATGTTCATGAGTCCTTTGTTTTGGATCTAAAAAAATGCGTGGTCAACGGTAAAAAAATTGCACAGTGTCTGCTGGTAATTGAATCTAAAGATGATGTCTATGTTGGTCATAGACTAATTTCTCAGTGGATGTCATCTAAGTTTCAAATAGATGAACTGAAACTTATTTTAGTTGTTGATATAAATCCCAATTTCCCTCTTATGCAGCGATTAGAGAGAGAGAGTAATGCAAGAAGAATGCAAAGGGGGGCAACACATAAATCCTATGATTACGGCCATAAGGTCGTTGATCCAAGCTTTAAATTATTGGATGGTTTTTTTATAGATCAAGACTTGAGTTATTCGCTAAATCGTCAAAATAGAGTTCAAAAAAGCCAAATCTCACATCGTACAGATCTATCAACAAGTATTGCTAGTTTTTCTACTCGAGGAAGTATTATTGGCGTAGATGATCAGATTAATAATCTGTTTTTAAATATGAAAAAAAGTGCTTCTAAAAAGAAGACCATGTTAGGGCCACTAAAAGTCAGGGAGATTCAATTAGCACAGCTGTATTTACCAAATATTGAATTAGTAGGCTCAGGTGGAGAGGTTATGGGTAGCTCTATTACCAATATGGAGTCAAGTTCAGGACAGTCATTTCATAATCATATTTTAAGGGGACGGCTACTTCCAGGATGGGAGGTGGAGCTTTACGCAAATGATATTTTGATTGGTCGGAAAGTAGGAGAGCAGTCTGGAAAATTTGAATTTGATGGTATTGAACTTGCTTATGGTATCAACAGATTTAAACTTGTTTTTTATGGGCCCTATGGACAGGAAGAGGTAGAATATAAAACGCTTAAAATTAATAGTAAGTTTAAAAAGTCAAAAGAGCTATTTTATCACGCAACAGTCGGTATTGATAAAAATGGTCAACTGCTTACAGCATTAAAATTTGAAAAAAATATTAAAAAAAAATATTTTTTGGGGCTATCAACTTCAGAACTTTTTTTGGAAGATGATCAGCTAAAGCACCGTTATTTGAATGCCTCCATGGCCACATTTGGAACTAATTATCTTCTAGGACTGAATACTTCTAAAGATCTAAGTTTTGGCGAGAATTTTAATTTAAGTTTATCTTTTCTACCAATGAAATATCTAAATCTAAGTTTAGATTATTTTATGTTGAATAATTTTAGAAGTGCTCTTTTTAACAGTGATAATGTTACTCTTATTACTGAACAGATGAAAGCGACCATTTCCTTGTCGATCCCTTTTAGAAGACCACTTTTAACTCGAACAACAATTGTTAATAATACCTATGAAACTGGCTATACTAATCTTGAAATTAAAAATCATTTGCAACTCTCTTTTCGCTATATCTCTTTTTTAAATGAACTTGATTATAAAGATCCTGAGAAATATTGGTCAGATAAATTTTCAATACGAACTTCTATTTATAAAAATAGACTGAAATTTGCTCTTATGTTTAGACAGTACGAAAATTTATCGTCATGGGATTTTATGTTAAGACGTGGACTTTCTCATAATTATAATTTAAATATTCAATTTCAAAATTATATGTTTGCCAATTTTCAAACAGTTAATTTGGGAATCTTTAAATATTTAAAAAGATTTCAATTGGGTTTAACGGGATCTTATATGAGCACTGGAGATTACGCTTTAACGACTCAACTCTCTTATGGACTGGCATGTGAGCCACGACAAAAAAAGTTATACATTAAAAATCATCCAGTCAGTTCTGCTGGAAGTGCAACTATATTGGTTTTTCACGATAAAAATTTAAACAATGTTTATGATGAAGACCAAGGAGAGCTTCCACTGACTGGTATTGGAGTGAGGGCAATTCAAAGATCTCAAACTATAATAAGTGACCGAAATGGGCTTGTCTTTTTTACTGATCTCTATGAAAATTCTCCGGTAGATTTTACCATTGATAACATGACCATTAAAGATATTAACCAAAAAGCAACAGTGAAGGGGTTAAGAGTCTGGCCAGCAGCAGGAGCGCCTAGTTATATTGAGCTTCCCATCGCTACTTTTGGAACTTTAGATGGAACTGTTTATAAAATTTTAAAAGGTAAGTCTAGAGAGTGGAAGCTAGTTAAAATTGAGCTTTATGATGTTAAGGAAAAATTAGTTTATAAGACTGTGAGTGATTTTGAAGGGTATTATATTTTTGAAAATATTGCTCCTGGTGAGTATAAAATTGTGGCGAAAACAAAATACAGAGGAAAAACTCTCTTTAAGCAGCTTAAAATTTCAATTCCAACTTGTGGTGACTATATTAGTGACAATAATTTTAATTTTAAACTTTAATAAACGACTTCAACACTAAAAGACCCACTATAACTTCCAGAAGTTGCACTTATTGGAACAAGCTCTAAGGTCGCACCAACTAGAAGATCTTGTTTACCACTAGCACCTATAAGGCCATTGGCCCCCTCGGCAGGATAGGATTGGAAATTATTAACCGTAAGAGTGGTTACTCCATTTGAGATAGTCATACTGGCTGGCAAAATTATGGTATAGGCCATGTTTTTATCACCACTAATTAGAAAAAGAGCATTTTGAGGAGTATCAGAGGTTGAAGGAATAATTAGAGTTGGGCCATCTCCGGTAACGATAGTGCCAAATTCAAGATCATTGTTATTAGAAGCTTTAATTGAGATGTTCTTTGCTGATACATTTAATATTAATATAAAGCTGATAAATAGATACAAAATCTTCATAATATATATATTAACATGTTTTTAATTTGAAGATAAATATTTTAGAAGATTATATCAGTAATTTTCTCACCATTTTCAGTAGTTACTGACTTGCTGAAGTTTTTTTGTGAGCTAATTTTCATCTCTTGAGTATTGCTGTCAAAATTAATTTTGATTGATGGAAGAACTTCCATATTAACTCTTCCAGTAGCTGAAGCAGCAAGAGTTATTTGTGGGATTAAGATAAAAATTATTGTTAGTATTGCTGCTTTCATAACCTTATTTAACCATATGGATATTGAATCATTGTGTTCAAATGTTAAATAAAATTAACAATTCATTGAGAATTAAGCCTATTTATGGTATATTTATTAATAATCTTATTAAAACGGCTAGTTGTATGGGGTTTGTTTATGAAAAATATATTAATTGTCGACGATGAGCCCAATATTATTGAGAGTATTAAAATAAATATTGAAGATAGTTACAATGTTTATGGGGCAAGTAGCTTTGACCAGGCCTTTGATGTTTTGTTAAAAATAGATATTGAGCTAATTGTGTTGGATATAAATATACCGCAAACCAGTGGATTTGAAATTTGTACTGAAATTAGATCTCTTGAAAATTATCAAGATCTACCTATCGTTTTTCTGTCTGGTCAAATCAATATGGCAAATCAGATTATAAGTTATAAATTAGGTGGAGATCATTTTATAGAAAAGCCAGTCAATTTTAAATTGTTAATTGCAATTGTTGATCGTCTAATACAAAAAAGAGGAGAGGGCAAAAAGTTATTAACTTTTCAAAATATGGTTTTGGATGAGGCAAAAAGAGAGCTTGTAATTGACCAAGTTCCAGTCAAATTAAAACAAAAAGAGTTTTTAATTCTTGCAGTGCTTGTTAAAAATGTTGATAGCGTTGTTAGTCGTGAGATGTTTTTAAAAATGGTATGGAAAGAGGATATGGATATTTCTGATAGAGTAGTAGACGCTCATATTTCCAATCTAAGAAAAAAAATCAGTAATGCCAATTGCTTAATAAGTGGAGTTTATCAAGAGGGTTATAAGTTAGCTTCTAAGCAGTGATCAATATTTTTAAGTCGACTGTAGAGGCTTGGATAATCTCTTATATCATCAATTATATTTTCATCTTCAGGGATTTTCTCTCCAGGTTTATAACCATGAAGTATATAAAGAGCATTTTTAAGAGAGTTGGGATTTTTAGATGCTCTTTTAAGTAGTCTTGCTCCATAACAATCGGCCATAAGCTCTTGAGCCGGAGCCTTTTTTCCAATGATATCTATTAGGAGAGGTATATTCCCATCACTAATAACTTTTTCAAAGTATGGTTCCATGTTACCAGTCATTAACCAATAAATTTCTTGATAAATAAGTTTGCTAAAATGCTCACCAGCTGCAGAAAAATAATTTAAAATATTTTTAGCGGCATGGCCAAAATCTCCGTGGGAAAGTTCGTGAGCAATGACTCCTTGGATTTGGTCATTGTTTAGTTCGTCCATTAGTCCTGTTGATATATAAATATTGCATCCAATATTAAAGGCATTCGGTATCTTGCTTTCAAAAGCGGTTATTTTATAACAATTTTTCATATTTTCATCTAAACTATAGCCTGCAATTTCATTTAAAAGATGATTTGCTTTTAGGCTGTACTCAATTGGCGCTCGATTTTTTATTTCAGATAAAAAGGAGATCTTATCTTTGGCCTCTTCAGGACAAAGATCTTCAGATTGGCTTAAGGTTCTCATTGAAAATCTTATATAGCCATCAACAAATTTCTTAAAAGGAGCAGGTAAATTTACAATTGAATGATATAGATCTTGATGGTTTTTTTCCCAATAATCAGTTGTTTGTTTTCTTGTATTTTTAATTATTGGAATCCAAAATGTTTCAGTTATATATAGAAAATTTGAAAAATCATTACCAAATTCTTGATCAAATTGGCGGGAACCTTCAATAATATATGGATGAATTTTATTATGAAAATAAATAACTTTATTCTCAATTCGGGGAGTCCAATAATAGAAAGTGTCATTTTTCAGTAGCTTAATATAGGGCTGCCAAAATTTTACGATTTGATCAAACTCTTCTTTTAAGAAACTTTTTGTTGATGCAGTTGAATCTGTTGGTAAGAGCAAGATAATTGTTATTAAAATATTAAGAGCTTTAATCATAAAAGAAACTAGCATATATTTTCTTGTTAATATATTGGTTAGTAATATTTATCTGTTGTAATTCGTAGATGGACAGATGAAATAAATAAATTTAACAAAGTGTTGTAACTTAATAAAATCAGATTAAATATTATGAAGCAGTTTGAGCGAATTTATATT
>DAOVTR010000080.1 GCA_030633015.1 Bdellovibrionales bacterium | reverse complement strand
ATTAGTCAGCCATTTTTTGGAATTTCTGAAAATGCTAGTGGTAAAAAATCATCTATGGTTGATTCTACAAGCGTATCGCTTGGTGTAACATTAAAGTGGAATAAATTAGCGATAGAAGGGATTATTGGAGAAGATAAAGATGGAAGTTCTGATGGAACGATTGGAACGGTATCAAAAATATCTCTTAATTATTTCTTTTAAAAACTGATTTGTCTTAAGCATTCGTATGCAACAGCCGTTGCAGAATTAGAAAGATTTAGAGATCGAACATAGTCATTGAACATAGGTAATTTGTAAAAATTTTTGGAATATTTTTGGAACATTTCACTTGGAAGTCCTTTGGTTTCTGATCCAAAAATTAAAAAACTGTTTTGACAAAAATTTGCATCATAGTAGTTTGAATTACTTTTTTTACTCAGAAAAAAAAGTTTTGAAGTTTGCGGATTTTCAATAATCAAAAAATCCTGCCAAGAATTATATTCAGTTAGATCTACGTGTTTCCAATAGTCTAGGCCCGCGCGCTTGACAGATTTTTCGGAAATATCAAAACCATAAGGTTTAATTAAAATAAGCCGAATATTTAATGCAAGACAAGTTCTACCAATTGTTCCAGTGTTTCCGGGAATTTCAGGTTCAAAAAGAACAATACTGAATTTATGCATTTGTTAAATAATTAGTTAAAGTTCTTATGATTAATCCAGATGCCCCTTTTTTTGGACAATACGGTAAATGGGTCTGTTGATCAGCAATACCTGCGATATCAAGATGCGCCCAGCTTATATTATCTTTAATGAAATGTTCTAAAAATGCTGCTGCCTTTGATGATCCTCCAAATCTGGAGCTACCAATGTTTTTAAGATCAGCAACAGGAGATTTTATCTCTTCTCTAAATTCTTTTATTATTGGAAGTTCCCACATGTACTCATCACAAGTATGTGAACTTTTAAGAAGGTCGTTTGTCAGTTTTTTATTATTGGACATAACGCCACAAATTTCATTTCCAAGAGCAACTAAAACTGCTCCAGTTAAAGTCGCACAGTCAATAATAACATCAGGTGTTTGATCACAGGCATAATCTAAAAGATCTGCGAGCACTAATCTTCCCTCCGCATCAGTATTTAAAATTTCTACAGTAGTTCCCTTACGACTTTTAACAATCGAATCGGGATAAGTTGCAGTATTAGAAACAGCATTATCTGTTATTCCAAGTAGACAGCTGATCTTAACTTTGGGGTTAAGTTTTACGGCATTTCTAAAAGCGGCATAAACTGTTGCTGCTCCGGCCATGTCAAATTTCATATTGATAATAGATGCTGATGGTTTTAAGGAATAACCGCCACTGTCAAAAGTTAGTCCTTTGCCAACTAAAATAATATGTTTTTTTGCTTTGGTTTTGGGGGTGTATGTTAGCTCAACAAGTCTTGGCTCATAATTTGATCCTTCATTTACAGATAAAAATAGATTCATTTTTTCTTTTTTAATTTTAGCTTTATTAAGGAGTTTAACTGTAACATTGTGTAGATGTTTAGCATCTTCACAAATTCTTCTTGCCATTTCGATTGGATTTAAAATATTGGGTGCTTCATTGATTAGGTCTCTACCCCAATTGATTCCTTCTACAATTGATGTTGTATTGCTTATAATTTTTAAATATTTCTTTTTATTTTTAGACTGGCCCGGCAAAATCAATTCTAGTTGTTTTTCCTTGCGTTTTGATTTTTTTGATTTGTGAACTTCAAACTTATAATCAGTCATCAAGGTTGACTCAATAGTTGAGCTTATGGCTGCTTCATAATTGCTATTTAGTTTAAGTTCATTCATCCATATAGATAAATTATCTACATTTATTGAGCAGTGAAGATAAATTTTTGCAATTTCTTTTCTTATTAATTCAGCATTAAGTAATTTTTTTTCCCCCATCCCCCATAGAAGAAGTGAGGTTCCGCTTTTAAGAGATAGCGAGATTTTTCTTCCGAGAGTTCCATCAAAATTATTGGCAAGCTTACTATTTTGAAAGTCTCCTATAATTTCTTTGGGCCAACCATTTTGAGTTAGCTTATATTTATTATTCTCAATCTGTTTGCAAAAAGTTGGAATAATTAGTAATTCATGATTTTCATGTAGGTTTTGTTCATTGTTAATTATAATTTTCATGTTATACCTCAGAAACGTGTTTAATATTGTCTTAAAAAGTTGTAAACTACCAAATATATTTAATATTGTCTAAAAAATTTGGGAATCAACTTCGATATGTACAAAATTTTTTATCGTTATTTGGCATCTAACTTTATTTTGCCATTCATTTTAAGTTTATTTTTTTTTGTAATGTTTTTACTGACTTTTCAACTTTTTCGTATCACTCGGTTTGTTGTTGGAAAAGATATTGAAATTTTTGCAGTTATTGAAATTATAGCACATATTTCGATTTCATTTATACCGCTGGCAACACCACTTGCAATACTGTTTGCATCATATTATACGATGAATAAACTAAGTAGTGACTCTGAAATAATTGCAATGAGATCTTTTGGTTTGAACAAATATAAATTATTTGCTCCTTTCTTAATTAGTGGTTTAATTATTTCTATCTCAATTTTTTCATTAAATCGAAATATAATTCCATATTCAAAGCGTGAGTTTAGTCAAGGAATGGTAAATCTAACTTCAAAAGGAATCTTAAAAGATATTAAACCAGAGCAGTTTTTTACAGATATAAAAAAAATAACTCTTTTTGCAGAAAAAGTTAAAAATGAAGGTCAATTTCTTGAGAATGTTTTTTTAAATATCAAGGACAAAAAAAGTGACAATCAAAATGAACAAGTTATTCTGGCCACAACTGGTTTTGCAAGAAAAGAATAAAGAAATTAATTAGGGAACTCAGCAATGCGGCTTGAGCTGAAAGATGGAAATATTACAAAATTTAACAATACCAAAAAAATAATCGAGAAAATTTTGTTTAAAACTTATGATTTTCCACTGTTTGGTGGAAAGGGGGCTGGAAGTGCTGCAACTAATAATGGCATGCTTACAAATAATAAATTGATAAATAAGATTAAAGCTAAAAAATTAAAACTAAGGCCTGGAAAAAAAAGTAAAAGCTTGGTAAAAGCAAAGCTAGAGCTCTATAGTCGTTATAATACACCACTGCAATGCCTCGTATTTATTTTACTTGGATTTTCTTTGGGAATTAAACAAGGCAGGGGAGAGGAGAAGGGCGGTAGTGGTCTTAGCATGATTATTGTTGCTGTTTACTATGTAATGTTTTTTACTGGTTTAAGTCTTGCTAAAAACCTTGTTCTTACGCCTGAAATCGCAATTTTTTTTCCAGTCATAATTATATTTGCAGTATCATATCGGTATTTTGTAAAATTAGATTGGGTTAGTTAGTAGGAGTTATTTGTCCATTTTCTTTAAAGGTAAAAAGCGGAAACGTGTAATTTGCTTGATTGCTTAAGGGAAATATTAGGCTAGTAACTCCACTTTTAGAAATAGGCTCAATCACTTTGTTATTTAAAAAAATGGTTGTTGCATTTACATTACCAAAATAAGTTTGAATGTTTTTTCCTTGCAAAAAAAGTATATCTCCCTTCTTTATAAGAGTATTTATTACATTAGAGTTATCAATTTTATAAGTAAGCCAAGTATCTCCTTCTATCGCCTTAATATAAATATTTTCTAATTTATTGTTAATTCTTTTCTGATATTGCGTAGGCATTTGAATATCAGAATTACTAGAAATAGTATAGAGAGGAACTTCTATTTTAGAAAATTGTTCAGTTTTAGGCTTTGTTTTAGGCTTTGTTTTTTTTACAATTTTAGTTTCTACTTTTATTACTTCTTTAATTTGTGGAGTTTTCGTTTGTTTTGGTATTATAGATAGTTTAACTTTGCTTGGTTTAATTTCTGGTAGGTTTTTTTTATTTGAAATATTATTATCATTGTTTTGATTATCTTTACTTGTAGACAAAGAATCGTTAGTTACTTTGGGAGATATTGACTGTTTTTTGATCTTTATAATTTTTTTTTGAATAGTTTTTGGTTGGTTGTTAGTTTTATGAAATGAAATGTAATAAAAAGAGATGAGACCAATTAAAGTTATTAGAGAAAGTGATATATGGGTTTTTTTAATATACGTTTTCTTTTGATTATAAAATGAATCGACAGGAGACGAATCTTCTTGGACGTCGTTTGCTAGGTAATTTTGTTTTAAAATATCAAGTGCAGAATAATCTTTTATTTGTATTTCTTTACAGTAAGATTTTATGTAACCGATAACGTATGTTTTTTGAGGAAGCTTGCTGAAATCACTGTTTTCTAAAATCTGGAGCATTGAAAGATTTATTTTGGTTTTGCTTGCAATTTCTTCAAGAGAAATGGATCTTTCTATTCTTTGTTGTTGTAAATAATCACCTATAGTAAGTGTTGTTTTTTCTTTATTGCTAGGTTTCATATAAGATGGAAGCCTTTTAAAAATTTTGTCCAGTATAATTACTTTCTATTTTCTTACTTTCAAGTTCAATTCCAATAATATCATCTTTAAGTAAATTAGAGCGAAATTTAAATGTTTTATTTATTTCATTTATTTTTTTGCGAGCAATTTTGCTGATTTCTTGGTTTGGAAATTGCTCAACAATAAATTTTAGTTTTTTTCTAGCATCATTTATACGATCTAATCTTAAATAAATTTTTGCTTGTTCAAAATGAGGTGAAGGCATTTGCACACAAGTTCCCATTGTTGCTTTTTTAAAAGCATTCAGTGCCATTTTATATTTTCTTTTATTTTTATAAATAGTTCCTTTTAAAAAATGAGCAGGACAATAGTCATTTTTTTCTTGAAGTGATTTTTTTAAATATGAAAGGGCCTTTATATTGTTTTGTTTTTTTACCTCTACGTGGGCGAGGTTATAATAAGTTCTAAATTGCTGTTTATAAATAAGGTTTTTTGAGATCTTTAGATATTGTTTTTCTGCTTGTTTAATTTTTCCTTCTTTAAAATATATTGATGCCAGGTTATTTCGAGCATCACTATTTGTAGTATCTAGCTTAAGGGATAGTAGTAAGTGATGTTTAGCTTTTTTAAAATCTTCTTTAAAATAATAGGCCATAGCAAGGTTATTGTTAATTTGCGAATCATTTGGTCTTAAAGTGTTTGCTTTCAAAAGATAATTAAGAGCATCAGTATATTCTTTTTGCACAAGCTTCATGGTTCCATGACGATAAAAAAGATCAGCTTTTTTTTCAATATTTTTTTGTTCGGTGCTTGAGCAAGAAAAGAGCATGATTATAATTAAATAAATAAATAATATCTTATTAAATTTCATGTTTTCTCCTTATGCGTTAACCAAGTAAATTGTACTGTTTTTGTATCATTTAATCAAAAATATTATCTAAGAGTTTAATTTATGAAGAATGAAAATCGTTTCAAAATGTTTTGTTGATGGAAACATATCAATGAGGTGAACTGCTTTTATGTAGTAGCTTTTTGTAAGCAGTGGAGTTATATCGCGAATAAGTGTTTGAACTTGGCAGCTGACATATATTATTTTTTCCGGCAGTAGTTTTTTTGTATAAACATTTAGATTGGAAAAACCACTTCTTGGAGGATCTAATATGAGTGTTTTAACAAAGTTACCTTTAATTTTTTTAAGCAGTAAATTAAGAGCATTATTTTTGTAAAGATCTAATTTTAAATAGTTATGATTGCTATCTTTTTTTGTATCTACTTGAAGGTCAATTCCAAGTATGTTTTTACCCTGTGTGTCCTGCGTCAGATTACCATTTCCTCCAAAAAGATCAAGAATAAGAGATTTAAAATCATGGGTTTGATCAATTTCGATCTCTTTTGTTACAATTTCTACCAGCTTTTTATTCATCATCCTATTAATCTGTTGAAATCCTCCATGAGAGTAGTTTTTATTAGGCAATATTTTGAGGTTACTTTCCATGCTCGAAATTTCAATATGCCCTTTATTAGGATGCTTCTTTACTAGGTCTATCCAGAAATTACTTGATTGGTAGATTTTTTTAAAAAAATTTGTAATTTCCGGTAGGGCAATTTGGCAATTTGAAATATTACAAATATTGCTAGAATTTGCAGATAGTAATCCTATTTGATTTTTTGATTTATTGTAATGTAGTTGAATTTTACTTCTGTATGAAGTTCTTTGGAGAGCAGGATGAACTTGTAGCATCTCATTTTTAAATGATTTTATTTTTTGAAGTAATCTTTCTAGATTACTTCTTTTGAAGGTTATTTCGTTTTTATAGTTCGTATGTAGGAAGTCACACCCCCCACATTGATAAAAATGTGGACATATGGGAGTTATTCTATCTTGAGATTGTATTTTAATATCTTCAATGGACAATAATTGGGCAAATGCCACTCCTTTTACTTCTTTAGTGATTTGGCAAATTCCTTGTTCATCAGGTAAAGTTTTAGGTAAAAAAGTAATTTTATCTCCTATTTTAGAAACTCCCTGTCCTAAAATGTCGATATGTTCAATTTTGAAGTCAATTTGTTTCATCTTTACCTAAATTTAAGGGGTAAAATTGTGCACGTAATAAATTTTAAAAAATAGTATTATCATATAGTTATGTTTCAATTTTTACAAAAGTTACCTTTTTTAATCGAGCTTTTTTTTAACGGTAGTTTTATATTACTTTACTCGTTAAAAAACACTCAACAAATTCCAGAAAGTTGGAGCATAGTATCTGTTGATTTTGTTTTAAGTATTGGAACATGGTTTGTCCCTCTGATTATATTTTTTACAACAATTGTAAATTATCTGCAGTCTCAATCTTTTGAAGAATATTTGAGAAAACATATTTTTTCTTTAGTTGTTTTTGCTCCGTTAATAATTACATGGGGCGATGTAGAGTTTACCTTTTGGTTATCATCGGCCCATCTTCTGTCATCAATCTTAACTCTTTATGATACAGAATCATTGTCTAGTAAGGTAAAAAAATTCGATACAACGATTAAAAGACCGAAGATATTTAAACTAAGACCTGCTCAAATTGTTTTTTTATCATTTGTTGGAATGATTTTACTTGGTACCTTCTTATTGATGCTTCCTCCTGTTTCAAAAAATGTGGGAGGATTTCTTACTTTTGTTGATGCTCTTTTTATGGCAACCTCTGCAACTTGTGTTACAGGGTTATCTACTGTTTCT
>DAOVTR010000008.1 GCA_030633015.1 Bdellovibrionales bacterium | reverse complement strand
CAGGTGAATAACTTGAATCCAAACTTTCCAAAACTGATCGATATTGAAAATATTGATTCGAACTAACATTGGTAATTTCAAAAGTAGGTAGATTTATAGAACTGTTATTTAATTCACTATAGTAAGTTGAAATTGTTCCATCAGGGCCCACAAAATCAAATCCATCACATGTAGAGTTATCACACGATCGAACTTGAAACTTAATATTTAAAATACCTCTTTTATAAAGATTTAATATTGCATCTGACGAAAGATCTCGATTCCAAATAGAAAACTCGTCAATAGCTCCATTAAAAAAATATGTTAAATTATCAACTAATCCCTCATGTGAATTTACCATATTTGCACCAATTACCGCAGGGGTTTCATTTCCCGCTCCTCCTGATGACGTACCAGTTGCCCCTGTGTAAGCTAGAGTATTAATATCTTGCAATCCATCTAGATAAATTTTCATGCCCTGACTGTTTCCAAATACAGCAACCAGATGATACCATATGCCACTATTGATTGTTGTTGCAGAATTTAAAGTGTAACTAGTATCTGTTGATTGGAGTCTAAGAGTTATTTGGTTGCTGGAGTTTACCCATAATCCAATATGACCACCATTTCCATATCCATCATGATCTTTTGAAAATAGACCTTGATTTAAATTCTTGGAATTTATTTTAAACCACATTGAAATTGTTCCATTTTCAACCATAAAATTACTGTTGTGATCAAGCTCTATATAATCAGATGATCCATCAAATTCGCCTGCACCTTTAAACTTACCTGTATCAGTCGTTAGGGCTCCTCCACCACTTGTTCCATGCCAATCAATACCTGAACTATCCTTTACTTCGCCAGTTGACCCATCCCAACTATTTTCATCAAAATGCATTAATAAAATGTTTCCAACCATTGATATATTTCCACTGCTATAATCAACTTCATCTAACTGATTATTAACCAAAGGCTTAAAAGATGGAGCTTCACTCTCCCAACTTATATCAGTCCATTTAACTAAACTTTGTGCATTATAGATAGGTGATAAGATTTCTCCACTTTCAATTAATTGGTTTGCATAAATATCTTCTATTTCAGTAGATGACAACGTTCGATTCCAAATAGATACTTCATCAATTTTACCTGTAAAAAAACGGTTATCGGTATTACACCTTTTTCCAATATAAAGATCTGTTGAGTCAACAAGCAGATTACCTGTTTGCGAAAGTGTATCGACCTCAACTCCATTTACATATAGTTTCATCTCACTGCCGTTATATGTTCCAACTATAAAATTCCATTTATCAAAAACAATTGTTCCGGCATCAATTCTTTTGGCCCCACCTGTTGTATTGGTACGAAAGTTAAAAACACCCGAATCATCAATCCCAAGCATAAAATGTTCATAGTTTGCAGCACTACCTTCGCACATAATTGCAGCATCAACTGTTTTGGGAGCGCTGTCGGGAATATATGCCCAAGCAGCAAGAGTAATTGATGTACCTGAAATATCTAAACTCGGATCATTTAATATTTGAATATGATCATCTACCCCATCAAAATCAATTGCAGAATCAATTCTTCCAGTAGCATAACTAATTGTATTGTCACCATCAATCGCTGATCCATTATTGCCTTCAAGTGAAAAATCATCTATCTGCAATAGAGGATCTATCAAACCGCTTGGTCCATCTAAATGCAAAAGCAGGGTATTTCCTTCCATTGAGACCCAACTTAAATCGTCTCCACTATCTGGGTAGGCCAATCCTCCACTTTCAGAAATATAAATACCTAAGGGAGAGGTGTTAAAAGTTAAATTACTATCAAGTGAAAAAATTGTTTGGGAATCAATTTCAAAGGTTTGGTATTGGTATTCAGGATTTGCTTTTGACGTAACATCAACCTTAGCAAAATTATCACAACCTTGAATTAAAAATAAATTCAATATAATAAAAAAAATTAGTATAAATTTACCCATACGTACCACATTTCGGAAATTAATATAAATACTAAATGATTAACCTGTTCATTGTTTCACAAAATAGTAATTTAATTAATTTCAAGGCCTTGCAAACAGTATTTTTAATAATTTTGTTAGAATCTGCCTCTAATTATTGGCAAGAAGACATTAAAAACTACTGTCGTTCACAATGGATTATCAGATGTTTATTATTTTTACTGATTAATTTATTATAGAAAAAAATAATTAACATCTTTTCATTTTAAAAGTTTTGGAGACCAAACAGTAGTAGCCAATTCTCTGATATTACCTGCTTCCGAGGTATTTCCACTCGTCTCTGAGCGTTTAAAATAATTCACTGATATTGATTCAACTAATCCATTTTTATCTTTTTTAAATTCATATTCAGGAGATGATCCAACCGAACCAACTTTTAAAAGAACTGATTTTTTTAGTGAATTATAAAAAGCAGTTCCTTGTAATTTATTACTATTTTTGCCAATAAGAGTTGGGTCAATAATATATAAATACTCACTCTTGCCAGAAAGAGAAGTAATAATTAGTAGATCCTTATGATAATTTTTAAATGAGACTTTTTTACAACCTGATGACTTTACTGAATCAGCATATAGATCAGGACAAAGTGAATCAGAGTTACTCTTCCCATTGCTATCTACATCAGAAAAAACAACAGGATCAGTTATACTCTCATCAAAATAGAATAAAATAAGAGCTTCATTATTTTTTCTTAGAAGAGATGCCGACCATTTAGAGCTCTCTCGTTTTGATGAAGCGAATGGAACTGGATAATTAGTAATTTTATGCTTTCTAAGAGTTTTCATACTGCTATCGGCCTGAACAAAAAAAGAAAAACTAATAGTAAAAATTAAAATTAATTTAACTAAAGCAGTCATTTTCACCTTCATTTATTGGCCTTACAGCCACTTAAAAACGTCTCTACATATTTTTTTCCAGATCCAACTTTACCTAAACACTTTGAAATTTCATCGTTATTACTCAAAACGCCGTTTTTACTCATACACTTAAAACAAGAATTTACTCTATGCTCATATAGTTGTGAGTATAAAACCTTACCATATTTTGGCCCATCTTCATTGCAAACTTGAGCAAGACCACGGAGCTGGCGAACATGCTCTAAACCATACTTTGCTATATTATTTTTAGATACTCTTTTAGCACTTTTAACACTACCATCTGCATAACAGCCAATTTTTAGCGTAACAATATTTTGATTTCCGTTGTATCTTTTAAACGTATTGGTCCAATTTTTTTCATGTCTATATTTATCTTTAATTGTAATCATCATAAGCTCAAGCTGCAAGTCTGGACTATTAGGTAGCGCCTCCCATAAAAGCCACGGACTGCTTATAAAGGGCTCTTTATTAAACGGATCAGTCTTAAGATTTTTAGGTGTAATTTTTCCATCTTCTATGTAGTGCCTAAAGGTCGACTTTGTCAGTTGTCCAAGCCCAGTATCTGTTCCCCTTTTTCGACATGATCCAAATGATACAATTACGGGCTCTAGGTATTGTGTTTCTTGACCTGCAATACATATTGCTGCTGCTGGAGAGATCTTTTTTTTATCTTTAAGTAGATATGAGTTCTCATTTGATTTTATAAACTCTTTAATATAATTAACCCTTCCTTCAAAGGTTTTAGTTTTCCAAGACGACTGCTTACATGCCAAATTTTTATAAAATGATGAACAACTCCCTTTGGTTTTTATTGCAGCATTAAGAATATTATATCGCCTACAAAATCTAGAATCATCCTCGCTTAACAATCCAGTAATTTGTTCGGCTGACAGACCATCGAGGCTACAGTCTGGATTATTTACTTGATTCACAACTTGCTTCATATTTTCAAGATCAAGCTTTTTATTAAGCTGCTCTATCTCTGTTAAAAAAGCACCGGGATTAATAATGGCATCATTACAAAATCCTAAAGTATCAACATTATCTCCCTTGAATTTATTGTCACTATTTTTAATTTCATTAACAACTTGCTGCTCGAGTATATTTAAATAACCTTTACCGTAAATCCATACTGCTGATCCCTGCACTCGTTTAAACGAGTTACCATAAAGGGCCTTTTGTGGACACGCCTTGGCCCACTCACCTTCAGGAAAAAAAACAAGTTGCCACGGACCACTACTTTTTAAAATAACTCCACTTAATCCACCAATCATGTTTTTACAAACAATATTTTTACCATCTTGAATATACTCTGGTCCATGTCGTCCATTGGTTTGACTCTTACCTGTTGTTTCAACAATATCACCAACCCCAAATTTAGGTGGGGTTTGAGCAACGACACCAAAACAAACCGATAGTAAGACAAGAAAAATAATATATTTATAAAAACCACTACTCATCGTCTATATTATACATTAAATATTGCCTCCTTTTGCCATGATAAATAGTTCCGCCCATCTTAATAATCATTTTTTATTTACCTTCTAGGCTTTTATGGTAAAATAAGTTATAGATTTAAAACTTAGGAAACTTGTGCAAGTAAAACCATACAAAGCAACTTTTTTAGAACGCATAATAAAAAGAGTAATTCAGTTTTTTTATAAATATTATGAGTGTCCAAGATATTTTGTTTTGATTGATTGCAAAATTACTGTACATCGATCAGGAGAATCATTTAAATCAAAAATAGTAAACATCTCCAAAACAGGTGTTTTTTTTGAAACACCACAAAAATTTGACTCTGGTATCCCTGTTAATGTTGAATTTGAATATGATGGAGAATATTTTTTACTAACAGCGAGGCTTATTAGCAATCATACAATTATTGATTCTCACGGTGCTGGCGCTCAATTTTTAATCGACCGTTTTCATCGCAACCAAAGACAAGTCATTGATAAGCTTATTGAAAAAATAGAAACTAATAATCCCGACATTCCTTTATCGGAATAATTTTAAGCGTCCAAATAACTACTGCTTTTCTTTTTTCCTTTAATTTTATTTCTAACATCAAATGGGTATAAAACCAAAAGCCCTGACAATAGTTCATCATTATAACTCATGTTTGAATCATAAAAGATTGACGATCCCTGGGCCACTTTAATTGCTGACTCAATGTCATTGATAAGTGATTTTCCACCTGATTTAACTTTGCACTCAAATTGCATATATGGAGTATTAGAAACACTTCCGAAAGTAATATGCCCTACTTTATCAGTATAATCTAATAAGGTATTTATAATTTCCTTAATGGTTTTCTCTTCTGAAACTATCGTTTTCTTAGATTTTAAATCAACGACATTAAAACTAATATTTTTATACTGTAGATTTAAAGATTCAACCACAGACAAATAACTAGATTCAACTTTATTATCAACTTCGCTGCTGCCTTGGTCAAATTGAATCTCAGTCATAAACTTATCAATTTCACTGAATTTATCTCTGAAAACCTTAAGCTTATGTTTAATTTTCTCACCTGAACTTGTCTTGCTTGTTAACATTTTTTCTAATTTTGAAAATCTATTTCGTCTATCTGACAATTCATCTTGTATTTTAAAAAACTGTTTTTCTAAAAAGGATTCTCTTTTTGACTGAACATCAAATTCTGATTCAAAGAAATTAATTTGACCGTCTAAATGAATAAGCTCATCTTCCATTCCTTGAAGCTTGGTCATTTTTCCAAGGTTCTTTTTAGTCAAGACCTCTACCTTGTTTTGCTTAACTGTAATCTCTTCTCGTCGTTTCTCATAAGTCCCAAGCAAACTATTCAATCCATTTTCAATTTCATCAATTTCACTTTTCATGGTACTTTCATCTAATTCTAATTTCTTTGATGTAGGTACAATATCCTCCAAGCGCTTATTTATCATTGATGCTTCATTTTTCCTTGTAGACATCAATCCTTCTAATAGTTTGAGAGAACTCTCTCTTTGAGAAACTTTACTCTTATATTCCATTAACTCTTTTTTTGCACTTTCAGTTTCAAGAAGGGTCTGCCTTGTGTTTTGTTCATAAACATCAATTCTCGCATTATATCTTTCAATATTGCTTTTTGATTCAGACATTTCCTCTCGTAAACTATCTAATTGTTTTTTTGCCGATTGCTCTAAGTCTTCGTTGTAAGAAACTAGACTTGTAACTTTATTTAGTTTTGAATTTATATTATCTCTTTCACTAATAGATTTTTCGAGTTTTCGTTGTAAATCTAAAAGTCTAATATCAA
Source organism: Bdellovibrionales bacterium (assembly GCA_030633015.1). The sequence goes on along the minus strand of DAOVTR010000008.1, from coordinate 7,613 downwards.
TTTTATTTTTATGATTAACCCTATCTTCATATCTATTTTGTAACTCTTTTGCGTTATTTTCAAGTCGATCTACCTCTAAACTATTCTCACCACATTCTTTTTCAAGCAGATGAGTATCTGAAGTAATTGCTCCGATTTTATCCGTAAGAAATTGTTTATCTTTTTCTAACTTATCTTGTTTTCCCTCAAGTTTAATTATTTTATTTTTAATCTCTTTTTTATATTCCTTCTTTTCATTAGAATTAATCTCAAGCATATCCTTTTTATCTTCTGCTAGACTAAGTGAGTTTTTGATATTTTCAGTTTGTTGATCAAGCATAGTTTTATCAACATTTAATTGATCAAGCATTACGCTCATTTCTTTTATCTGAATATTTTGGTCATTCAACTTAGACCCTAGCAAACTCAAAGAATCTTTCCTTATTATAATCTGAGATCTAGTACTCTCAATATTTTTTTGTGTAATTCCTATTGATGTTTGCTTCTTAGATCTATCCTTAGATAAATTATTAATTGCGGATGATAATTCTCTATTATTACCTTCAAGTTCAATGTTTTCTTGCCCTAATGTATTTAAACTCTCATCAATTTCTACTTTTTGTTTTTTTAATTGTTCAAGCATACCTGTATATTCAATGTTATTTCTAATTTTTTCTGCAACATCATGCTCAAGTTTTTTAAATTTCTTTTGATTTCTTTCATTTTCTACGCTAAGCAGTTCACGTTTATTTTGAAGATCTGAAATGCTTTTTTCGACAGGTTCTTTTTGGACAATAAGTTGCTCAATTGACTCCGTTAGTTCTTTTTTATTTTTATCTAGTTTTTCTTTTTCTTCACTAAGTTTCAAATTAATTTGATTCAGTTTGTTTTTATTTTCAATTAAATCTTCAAGCGTTTTAACATTCATTTCATTTTTTAAATTAATATCGCTAACGTTTGCTCTTAAAACGTTCAAACTCTCTTCTTGATCATTATTATCTGACTCTAATCTATTGATATCCTTTTCAATAACTTCAATACTACTTTCTTTTTGATTTCTTTCTTCAGTTAATTGTTTAAGTGATTCGATCAATTTTTTGCTGTTAACTTGCAATATATCTTTATGGCCATAAGCTTGTTGGTGAGCCTTATCTAGCTCACTCTTGCTAATATTTAATGCCTCAAGAAGTTTTGCACTTTCAATATTTTTTTGATTAATTTCTTTAACAGTTTTTTCGAGAATACAGAGATGTTTCCTCTTTTCCTTGTTATCCATTTCTAAAGTTTTAATATTTGCTTCAAGCCCTTCAATACGACTTTCTTTCTCTTCCATTTCTTCTTTTAATTTTGAAATATTTAGACTTAGTTCATTATTTTCAAATTCTACTTTATCGTTTGAGCTTTGTAATTGTACTAAGCGTTTTTCTAAGCGATGTATTTCATCATCTCTTTTGTTTGTTATCTCTTTAAGTCTTGTCTGTTTTGCAGTATGTTCGTTGTTAATTAACGACTCTTGCTCTACTCTTTTTTCAAGCTTTAATGATATTTTATTTTTCTCTTCAACTTTGATCTCAAGTTCTAAAGTTTTAGCTTCTTTCTCTTGTACCTCTTGAAATAATGCTTCAAAATCTTCTCTTTTGTTTTCAATATCATCAGTCATTGCTAATAAATCTGACTGGAGTTGACTCATTTTTAAAGAATAATCTCTATTCTTTTTATTTATCTCTTCTTTTAATTTATCTAAATCAGCAATCTCATTTTCGTTTTGTACAATGTCTTTTTCTAGCTTATCGTATCTAGTCTTTAAATTTTCATGACTTGAAAGGACTACGCCATATTGCTTTTGACGACTTTTTTTATAATATTGCTTTTCGGATAATATTGAAGTCAGACTGTTTACCTTGCTGCCGACCCGATCTGTTTCTTTTTCAATATCTCTAATTTTAAATTTAAGTTCTCTTGTTTCTGAATCCAAATTAATAATTTCATTTTGATATGTACCGATTTTATCTTGAACAACCTGTATCTTTTCTCTTGTTTTTAACTCTTGATCTCGCAATTTTTCAATATACTCATTTTTCTCTTTTAAACCTTTCTCAATGGATAGTAGTTTTTCTGCTTTTTCTTGAAATTTATCCTTAACGACTAAATACTCTTCTCGTCTTCCCTCAATTTGCTTGGAAAGATCTCCTATTTGATTTTTTGTAGAATCTAATTTTTTTTGATTCTCTAAAGTTTGAATTTTATCATTTTTTATATTATCTTCAATCTCTTGTTTTTCACCCGTTTTTTCACGTAAAAAAGCTGATTGCCACTCGAGACTTTTATTTATTGTTCCAAGTTCTTTTAGATTTTTTTCATAATCAGCTCTAAGATTAAATATTTCATCTTTTATTTCTTGTTCATCTGATCTGTTTTTTTTATATACCTTTTGTTTTAAATTAAAATCATTAACTGAACTTTGAATTTTCTTTTTGATTTTGACAATATCAGTTTTTAATTCCCCAATTCTTAATATTTGATCATCTATAGACTTCTCTTTATCAATAAGGAAAGTGGATCTTTCGTTTGCTTCATTATTTAGTAGTTCAATATTTTTATTAATTCGTTCTAACTTTTGAATGTTTCCTTTAATTGCCCGTTCTTTACTACCAATTTTATAATTAACCAGTGTTCCCATAAATCTATTTTTTAGTTTTTCTCTTTTAAGTTTTGATTTATAGATTTTATTATCATCATCAATAATATTAACGACTCTTTCGGCATGTGATAGCTGATCATTTTTTTTCTTTTCATCGTAGAAATCTTTTTGATCAACAAGATCATTAACCTGTTTTAATTTATTTTGAACACTGTCGTTTTTCATTAAATCCCCTTACCCATGCATTTTTTGCAAAACTAGGACAAACCTATATGCTATTATTATGCCTTATGGATTGGGGGCAATAGTAGGGGGAAAAAGATATCTAAGCGGCGTTTTTAATAGTTGAGTCTTCTGCTTCGGAGATGGTTTTAAACCATTTAAGTGCCACATTATTAGCAGCATTTTTAACAGATTCCTCATTTTCAATCTTTGTACGAACTAACTCGACGAAAACACTAAAGATTTTATCCTTGTTCTCGCCAACATATTCCATTGCCTCTACATTATCTAAAACTCTTTGAAGTTCAAATTCTAATACCTCACGACCTTTAGTTCCAGCAACTGTAGTATTCCTGATAAATCTAGTCCGTCTTTTTTCTTCTAAACTTGCTAAAAATTCTACTTTCGCATCGATTTGCATACTTTTAAAAATAGATTTTAAAATATTGACAGGCAATTTATCAATTAATCTTGTTGGAAAACTATTTCTAACAACATCCTCCAAAACTTCAAATTGTTTGGAGCCAATTAAAACATCTATCAAATTCTCTGATTTTTGAAAATCAAGATCATTCATTAACTCTACAATTCTTCTAACAAACGGATTTTTATACTTATTATCAACGAATTTTTTTATTGTATTTTTAAAAGTTGATAGATCTTGATCAAAATCACCCTCTTTTATATGCATGGCCTTTTCAGTTAAAAGATTTGTACTTTCAACGTCTACAAATTGAAACATTTTACCAAGAAATTCACTACTAACTAAATTAATTAACATAGCTCCTTGTTTTTTATGCTTCAAGCACAGTGCTGCTCCTCGCTCAGGAGAAATCTCAACTAGTAGTTGTTGTAACTCCTTATCATCAATGACTGTTATAGACATAATATCTTCTAAAACTTGTTGGCCTATATATTTATCTGCAGAGAATTTCTGTCCTACAGTTAGCTCTTCACTGCCAGTTATCTTTTGATACGACATCCTTTCATCTGAAGTCATTTTAATAAAAATCTTAAACAGTTCTTCTACTGATAATTGCTCTGATAAAACAATTAAACTTTCTACTGTCATCTTTGTATTTAAATTAATCCACTTTTTAATCAAATTAATTGCTTGATCTGGAGATTTTTCAAGGTATAAACAAAACCGAACTACTCCCTCTTTTGTATTTGTAATAGCTTCAGCTAACTGTTGCGAACCTGGCCTTAATTTTGGATCTACTTTCTGTTCACCATTGAAAATATTACCATCTTGTTCTAATTCCTTTTGAACTGATTGAGCCTCTTGCTCCTTGCTAATAATATCATTTTTAAATTTTCTATACTTTGAAAAGAGTAAAAATGCTGATATTGAAAAAATAATAGCTGCTATAATTATTCCCGCTGGCCCCATTATATGTGAAAGATTTTCTGCTAAAGGATCATTTTTTATAAGTTGAGCTGACAATACATCAACACTTAAAATTTCAATAGTAGGTACAACAGAACTGATTTTGGGAATAAGTGTCTTAAGGAGTTTTTTTAACTCTTCAATTTTAGCTTTTGAAATAGATTTATCGACACCAATTTTAATATTAATGGATTCTAAATTAGTAAAAAGATCAGTTTTTGTTAAAAATTCCCTCTCAACCTTTTTACTGTATTGAAATAACTGCAGCTGAAGATCAGTCTGCCTTTGATCAAAGCTTCCTTCAAAAGATGGCGCATTCAGACCAACCTTATCAAAAAGAATATACTCCGCACTATTTTTTGTATTTTTAACACTGCCTAATTTAACTTTTTTCTTTTTTAGTAGGGAAAACTTTGGAATATTTATAATTGGGTTTTGAGCAACAACATCAACTTCAACAAAAAAAGTTTTTTCATCAATAACCTGTTTAGCTATTTCTGTAACTCTAGCTTTTAATGAACTTTCGAACTCAACACTTTGCCATTGTACTGATTTTGGATTTGCATTTACATTATTTAAAAATGATAAAGATAACAAAATCATGAGTATAGGGTTGAGGCTAAATTTAAATAAATGTTTTAAATTTTTTTTCATTATTTTTTCCTATTTTTGGCAAGGGGTCTTTTTACGCCCAACTCTTCTTCTAAGTATCTTTTCATTTTAAAAGCGTCAGCATTATTTTTATTATATTTTGTTGCCATATCGTAATAGAGAAGAGAATTTGGATAATCTTTTTTTAAATAATAAGCTGTCGCTTTAAGCTCATTGATCATGGAACTAAACGGATACTTTTCTCCAAGATTTTCTAAGATTTTCAATGAATTATCATATCCACCAGATCTTATTAATCTTTGTGCCTCAAAAAGATTTGAACTAACATCATCAATTTTGGTAATAATCGTATCAACATTATCTGATTCTAAATTTATTTCATATTCTATGCTTGTTTTTCCCAAATCATTTATTATTAATTGTTGTTTTAGATATCCGGCCCTTTTAACAGTCAAAATAACAGGACCTCTATCTTTGCTAATAACTTTATTTATAATATCTTCTTCAAGAGTTAGAGGTGTTTTTCCAATCTGTTTTATATTTTTTGAACCAACCTCTTTTATATAAACATCAGCTTCTGGAGGATTTGTTTTTATAACAATTCCACGGGTCATTCCACACCCGAAAAGCACAAATAATTGTCCAAAAATAATAAAATAAAATCTAAAAAGCTTAATCATAAACACCTAAACCTTTAACTGCCTAAAGCTTTTTCGATATAATTTTGTTGTTTTGTTAGTTTTTCTTTATTTTATTAGATTTCGGTAATTTTTTCCGCTTATTTCCATCCCTAAAAAACACTCCAAGTCCTAGATCATCTTTGGGTGCATTTTTAGAATGTAATACTTTAATTACCACTCGCCTATTAAGTCTTTGATTTTTAGGGATTGATTTTCCCCTCTTGTCACGATTTATATAAGTTGGCCTTGAATCTCCATAACCTATTGCCACTAAATTTTCTGGAGGAATTCCTCCCTTTTCAAACTTTTTAAGTACTGCAGCGGCCCTTGCTGCACTTAGCTCCCAATTTGAAGGATACACTCTATTTTTAATATCAGTATCATCAGTATGCCCTTCAAACAGTATAATAAAGTCAGAATTTCGCTCTAAAATAAGATCAATCATAACTTCAAGGGAATCGCTGACTTCTTGACTTAAAATTGTTTTACCAGGAGCAAACATGGCCGACCCACTAAATATAACCTCAATATCTTTGGGTGGTGAAATTTCAGATACACTGGCCCTTGTTACTTCTTCATTAATCTTAACAGAGAGGTTCTTCTTTTTTTTGGGCTTAGGTATTACCTTTCTTTTTTGTATAATTTTTTTTTCTTCTTCAGAACCAGATATTTTAGTATCAGTCACTTCTCCTTTAGTTTTGGCAAGAGAGCCCCGAAAAAACTGAGCGAAACTATTTGCTTTAGATTGAAAACCAGGATCTTCAAAGTTTGCCATTGCAACCAACATAATAAAAAAACAAGCCAGAAGTGTCATTAAATCTGCATAAGATAACATCCACGTACCATTGCGGTCCATTGGAGTATTGTTAAGCTCATCAATCTCTTCTCTTAGTTTTTGATACTCATCAAAACCTTCAAAAATGCTTTGATCATCTTCTAAATTGTGGTTATTAAAATTATCAGACACTTAATACTTTTCTCCAATCAAGTCTATCTTCTTGTTGTAAATGAGAATTTAACTCTTCTGCAATAATCCCCGGAGATGTCCTTTTGAGAATTAACCTCATTCCTTCGACAATAATTTTATTTTTTAAATTTATCTCCTGCGCACTATCATCTATATTTTCACTAACAGGAGTGATGACAATATTGGATAGAATTACTCCATAAAAAGTAGTAATAAGACAGACGGCCATGGCCGGTCCCATGGTTTGCATGGCATCTTTACTTCCAAGACCTGAAAGTAGAACAATCATCCCCATAGTAGTTCCAATCATCCCAAATGCAGGTGGATATTTACCAATATTTTTGAATCTGTTTACATCAATCATTAGTGACTTGTGCATATTTAAAACTCTATCGTGCAACATTTTAATATAGTGTGAATCATCAACCAACTCATCAAGGAATAACTGTAGGCTTTCTTGCAAAAAAGGATCTTTAATTTTTACTAACTCTTTATTTAAATCTTTTTTAGTTGAAAACGCATGGCTTAATTGAATAATTTCTCTAATTACATCATGAAACTTAACAGTCTTACCTCTAATCATTTTATTAAAAAATATTTTAAATAAAACAATCATTTTAGGAATTCGAACAGAAATACTTGTTGCTGCGATTGTTCCCCCACCAACAATAAAAAAGCTAGTTTTATCTTAAAAACTTTGTTTATAACCAACATACTACTTACCTTCTCCTAGTTAATGCCGAAAATATTATGCTCGAAAAACGACAAATTTTAGAGGAAAACACTGATATCACTACCCGGCATAATACAAAAAAATACTGGCACCTAACACCGCTATATGGCAATATTGGCATCGTAAAAACTAGGAACAAGGATATGCAGGAAAAACTCTATACTCTGCCAAGGAAGTTAACGGAAACGGTTAAAAAAACACCCAGAGACGTCGCCCTGCAAATAAAAAAATCTGGCAGTTACGAAAAGCATACCTATCAAGACTTATACGACAACGCACAATCAATCGCACGCGCCCTTATTGACTTAGGAATCAAAAAAAATGATCGTATTGCGATTATTTTAGAAAACAGACCTGAGTGGGTTTTTATATACTTTGGGATTCTATTT
>DAOVTR010000211.1 GCA_030633015.1 Bdellovibrionales bacterium | reverse complement strand
TTTAAATTATTTTGACTCTGTTCAATAGCAATTTTTAGTAGGGCCAGAGTTTTTCCTGTTCCAGAGCGACCGCGTAAAATTATATTTTTCTCACCATCTTCTAAAAGCTTATCAATTTTATGTTTAATCTTCATATTGGAATCATGCAATAGATCAAGCGTTCTTCTATCCTTAGGAGTCGCCTTAATCGTTTTAGACATCAGGCAATCTTTCAAATCATGGATGATATTATTGGGTATCTGCTTATTTTCTACTTTTGGATAATACAAGGAGCTATCACAAGATTTTTGAAAATTTGCTACAACTTGTCCTTGGCACTTTGCAATTAACCGCTCATCAGTAAAATCATCAGCCAGCATCATATAGTTATAAATTGGTAGCTCTGGCGTAATATTAATATCAGCTGAGTTTATATTAGGAAAAAAGACTAAGGACTTGGCAAAAACACGACAGCGATTTTCAGTAAAAATACGATTTACTAAATACTTAAAAACCCCTGAAGCTTCTGATCTCATTTTGGTAATAACTCTTAGATCACCAGTTGCATATTTAACTACAATTTCATTTTCAGTAAAAGTCACTCCATGTGCGCGGTGTGATTTTACTTCCAATAAAATAATTAGATTATTTAAAGTCTTAGATAGTTTGTGTGCTTTTTTATTAAAGTGGATATAGATAAATGCATCAAGCTCAGGTCTTTTATTAGCACCACTTCCTCGCTCTCCGATAATACAACGTGGAATGATAAAGCTTCGCTCTGAATCAATAATCTCTGAATTGGCACTATATTCTACAAAACGATTGATGGCCTCAAACTCTGCCTCAACCGGTGCTTTCCAAGTCCTTCTAGGTCCATATTCTGGATCACTTTCAAAAAACTGCTCTAAACTATCAAACTCACCAAGTTGATAAATAATTTTCATCAAATCCTCCGACATATACCATAGCTTGCTTGTCGGATATTAAGTATGAACCTTTAATTATTTTGTAATATTTTTTTCAGAATACAGTTTCTGTTTTCTTAGCATCTCATCAAAATTCAAACCGTCATCAAGTAATTTATTTTTATTTCTCTCTAAAAATACTCGAAACCGGGGGTGATCAAACATAGCATACGCAGCTTTAATCCCTACCACTCTCTTAAACTTAGTTTGTGACATAAGTAATTCATTAAGATCTTCATCAGAAAACTCTTTAGACTTTCTGATAACTAAAATATTAAAATATTTCAAAATTTCATCTTTTTCATTATTAGTTCTAAATTTACTAACATAAGCATCAAAAGCATTTATTATCTTTTTCATATTTGTACTACTAATGACACCTACAGAGTAGGTATAATGTGCAATAAAACCTTTTGCTTGTATTACTTTATGAATCGTCGCGAGCTGTTTTTCAAGTGATAATTCACTCCTAAACCTACCAAGTAATTTTGAATAGTTACGTTGCGATTTGCTAGTTGCACGTAAGAACCCTTCCATTTCTGCACTGCTATATGAATGCCAATTCCCTAATAATGTGACATTCGGTAGTCTATCATCGAAGCTCAGCGTATTATCACTAACCTGCCCTTTGCTCAAAAATATAATTAAGATCAAGGGTATACATCCTGTAATAGAAAAAGATATTACATATTTTAGAAAACTACGTGGATGCATCAACTGGAAAGTACGATTAAAAATCACCATCCCACTGGCAATAATCAAAAATATTGCAAGCAACCCATATACCAAAAATGGTATCTCAATCTCAGACATTATAAAAAAACACCCTACTATAAAATAAATAATAAATTTTTTTGTAAACTTCTTTCTACTTTCATCAGTCTGGGCACGTAACATCTCTTTTTGATTTGCCTGAAACAGAGGGACTGCAAAGCTAACGTAAAGCATAACAACAACAGCAAGTATAATATCAAATAACATAGAGTAGTTCGAAATATCCCAAGTTATATTTGCATTACCTGAAGGTACTACGCCTTTACACTTCAAGACTAAGAGGATGACAACAATAATACCATAATTTAAGATAACGATTATCCCCCGCACAATCTGTGATAATATAAAAAAAGTAATTAACTCTGTTCTGTTAAAATTTTGATTAATCAAATTTTTTATATTTAATGATAGCTTGTTGTTTATAAATAAAGGAATCAATGGTCCTATACCTGCCATAATCGTACCTAGAAATGATACAAATCCCTTGGTAGAACCAGTAGACAAATCTTCAGCAAAAAGGGCTAGTGCAACCCCCAAGAGGGATAACACAAAAGCTGCTAAGCATTTTATTAAAAATTTATCATGATATATTTGGTGTAGTACTTTCAAAACTATCCTCGGTCAAACTGTCTTCGTAAAGTAATAAATAAAAAGATCTTCAAGATTTGTTTGGCGGTTATCTATAATGTCAGTTGGTAGATCATAATTAGAAGCTACCTCATGTGGTACGACATATGATATCGATCTATCTGAATTAACATTTGCCCAAACACAGCTTGGATCTGTAAAAATGGGATGCTCCCCCTCAGGAGCTTTACGGACTTTTACAAAATTTCTTGGAATATTTTTTGTATCTTCGTTAAGTACAATCGCTCTATCTTTTAAGATAACAATTTTTTGAGTATAAAATTCTAATTCACTAATAACATTAGTTGTCATAACGACTGTGTTACCCTTTTTAACATATTTATCAAGTAAATCTAAAAAATATTTACGTCCATATACGTCAATCACAGATGTAATTTCATCGAGAAGTAAAACAGGTGCATTTGATGCCATTGCCATCATTAAGACTATTTGCATTTTCTGACCTCTTGAGAAGTCTTGGAAATTTTGCTTTAAATTCATCTTGCGATCTAGGACCATTTCCTCAAAAAACTGTTGATCCCATCGTGGTATTTTCTGACTCAATAAACTAATAAATTTATCCATATTAAAAGGAACAACATAATTTATATCCTCATGAACAAAGAATAAATCATGAACGTAGGGAAATTTTAAATCAGTGAGTTTTTTATCTTTATACGTCACTTCTCCACTATCAGGTAGTTCAAACCCTGACATCATTCTTAATAATGTTGATTTACCTACACCATTTTCCCCTAAGAGAGTTGTAAATGTTCCTGGTTCAATATCTAAATTAATTTTGTTAAGAATTAATTTATCACCATACTTTTTTGTTAAGTTTTTTATCTTTAGCATAAGCTATTATCGGAATTACAAAAAAAAACTTGAGATTACAACGATTTATCTTAATAATTAAAGTTTCTCAAGTCTTTTCAGTAATTTTATGACATTCACATCACTTCCATACTATATTTAAAAGACACTAGTTTTTATAATATATTAAAAATGAGGATCAACATAAAAATATTTTTCACTATATTACTTTTATCATACTTGTTCCAGGCATCAGCAGAACAAGCCACTTGTACACCTACTGAGATACAAGCAGATAAGCAACTTGATAGCTTTATAACAAATTGTCTAAAGACTGTATCTCCCACATGCTTTGAAGTTAATTATCAAAATAAATCTGAGTGGGATTCTAAAAATCCTGAAAATTCAGCAAAAAATTTAATGGCAAAACTGAGTGAAGATGAAATTGCAATGCGACTTATATTTTCAGAAATGTTGGCAACTAAATGTATTACATCTGAGATCGCCAATGGGGAGCTTACAGGAATTATTGGTGGGATAAGTACCGTTATAAAAAATAGAATTACTTCTCCTAAATTTGGTAAGGGCGTTAGAGGAGTAGTATTTAAAAAATATCAATTTAGATCATCGTTTGGAGGGTGCAACTCTTCTGAGCGTGAATATTTTTTATGTCCTCAAAAACATCCTCTTTTTAAAAAGATTTGGCCACTGGTTAAGACTAGTTATAAGCAAAAGAGAGACCCTACACTACAATCTGCATATTTTTACTATTTCCCACAACATTTCAAAAATGATGGTGGAGTCTGTGCTAAGTACGGAACAGATGAGGTTTACAAAAAGTGGGCAAAAAATAAAAAAAGAGTTCTAAATACGTCAGAGGCTTCACCTCTAAAAAATAGCTGTTTACATTTATATAAGCCGTAACACTTGAACTATTTTTTTACTTTACGAACAAAGACAATTAATTGTGAAAGCCATTCCAGTTTTTGTTTAGCTGTTAGTTTTTGAAAATCAGTATGTCCATCAAAATCTGATTCTTCTAAAGATTCAATTAGGTTTTTAAAATCTGCAAGCTCTTGTTGCCTACTTTTTTTCATTATTAATTAACCTTT
>DAOVTR010000258.1 GCA_030633015.1 Bdellovibrionales bacterium | reverse complement strand
TTTATATGTAGCAGATGGCCATCATCGTAGCGCCTCTGCAGCAAGAGCAAAATCAGAACGAATAAAAAATGATCCTAATCCAAATGAAGATAAAGAGTACAATTTTTTTCTTTCAGTTTTATTTCCGTCATCACAACTAAAGATTATGGATTATAACCGACTTGCTTTCTCTTTAAATGATTTATCCAAAGAAAGTTTTTTAGAAAAAATACAAGAGTCGTTTGAAATTATTAAAACTAATTCTAATCCATCTCCTACAAATAAAAATGAATTTGGAATGTTTTTAGATGGAAGTTGGTATCAAATAAAGGCAAAGGCCAGTAGCTTTCCGGCAAATGACCCCGTTGAAAGTTTAGATTGTGCCATTTTACAAAACAATCTTTTAAGGCCTATTTTAGGTATCGATGACCCAAGAACTTCTGATAAAATTGATTTTATTGGAGGAATCAGAGGTTCTGATGAGCTTGAAAAAAGAGTAAATAATGGCGACGGAAAAGTAGCGTTTAAACTTTTTCCAACATCCATAAATCAGCTTATGTCAGTCGCGGATGCAGATAAAGTAATGCCGCCAAAATCAACCTGGTTCGAACCAAAACTTAGAAGTGGACTTGTTGTCCATTTACTCGATTAAAGGAAGTAATTATGACAAAACCACTTATTGTTATCTCTGATGGATTTGATAAATCTTTATTTGAAATTTTAAAACAAAATCAAAACTTGGAAGTTTATCCAAAATCAAAATTATCTCCAGATGAGTTAAATGATCTTCTTCCAAAAATAAATGGACTTGTTATTCGATCGGCCACTGTCGCTACTACAGGCGAAATATATAGTGCACGAAGTCTTAAAGATATTATTAGGGCCGGTGAAGGAACTGATAATATTGACAAAGTTTATTGTCAGGAAAAATCTATTAATGTCTCTAATACCCCTGGAGCAAACAGTAATTCAGCTGCTGAGCACGCCATTGCCCTTATGTTTACAGTTCTTAGGAAAACAGCTTGGGCCCATGGAACCATGAGCGTTGGAAGATGGGATAAATCCAAATATACAGGAAATGAGCTCGCTAATAAAACAGTAGGATTTATTGGTTTTGGAAGGATTGGGCAAATTGTTGCTAAACGAATTTCTGGATTTGAACCAAAAGTTTTATTCTATGATCCATCCATTAAAAAATCAGATTTAAGTTATGCAAAATATACAGATTCAATTGAGGAAGTTTTTACAAAATCTGATATTGTAACGTTGCATCTTCCCAAGTCAGATGCAACAACTAATCTAATTACAAAAAAGCTTTTAAATTTAATGAAACCATCGGCCGTTTTAATAAATGCTGCTCGCGGAAAAATAGTTAATGAAGAAGACCTGTTAACTCATCTAAAAAATAATAAAATAAAAGGTGCAGGATTTGACGTTTTTGCAACTGAACCGCTAGAAGAAAACTCACCTCTTAGAAATCTAGAAAATCTTGTGTTAACTCCTCATCTAGGTGCAAGCACCGAAGAGGCACAAGTAAGAGTTGGTCAAATGGCGGTAGATCAACTCAATGAATATTTCATTAATAATAATCTTTTAAATGAGGTTAAGGCCTAAATTTGCCGTAAATTCAAACGGTTATAATTTATAAATATTATAGCGAAATAGACGATTAGTTCAGTATGAAAGTCGTTTTAGTGTATATATTTTTTTTACTCATAGGTTGCTCAAGCATCCATCACTCACCTCTAGTATCAAGATCAATTGCAAAAGCACAAAATTGTGCAATTGCTGCTGATCAGATAATTGATGATCTGTTAATTGATCTATCAGAAGATCTTTCAATGCTTAATAAATCTTACTCAATTTTAAAAAGCAAAGAAGAAGCTGTTGAATTATTTGAAGAGATCAAAAAAATAGAGGGTCTACCTTTAAAATATACAGAGTACGGCTGTAATGCTCGGGCCCATAAAATATCTCAATACCTTGATGAAAAACTTGGAGTTTTGGCCGTAAAAATTTGGGCATGGAGTGATGATAGTAAACTCAGATTTCATACACCATATTCAACCAAGGGTTATCATGATTGGAAGTTTCATATTATGCCTGCAGTAATTTTAAAAGAAAATGACGTAACTCAAATTTTAGTATTAGATCCAACCATGTTTGACCATCCAGTAACTCCAAGTAAATGGATTGCAAAAATGACAACTCATACTCAGCAACTTCCTGAAGTTCATCTTGATAGTAGGTTTATTTATCTAACAAACAAAGGTACATCAAACCCTGGAAGATGGAATGCTAAGTTCTTCCTTGAATCATCTGATGATTTAGACGTAATTCAAAGACTGGAAAATAGACTCTTAAAAGAGTTAAATCTTAAATAGACTCAATTGCATTAGATACAATTTTAGTTAGTTTTTCAAGATCTTCAATAGTGACGTTATGAAACAGGGATATTCTTAGTTGGTTTCTACCAAGTTTTCTATATCCATCAATCCCATATGCAATTTTTTTAGATTCCAAAACGGCAATCAGATCATCCATTGGATATTTTTCATCAACATCAATAGTAGCAACGGCCCTAGATCTAAACTCAGGCTCTTCGACAAATGGGTTAAGATACGGCTTTTCTTGGGCCCAACCATAAAGCATTTTTGCCTTATCCTCGGCCATCTCGCAAACCTTTTTAAATCCTAGGCCATTCATTAGTTTAATCTGCTCATTTAAAAAATAGATAGTAGCAATTGCTGGTGTATTGTAAGTTTGATTTTTCTTGCTATTGTTCATTGCAACTGACCAACGCATAAAATGTGGAATATAACGCTGCTTATCTTCTTCAATTTGCTGCGCTCGAAGTTGGGCCTTGGGTGATAAAATTGCTATCCACAAACCACCATCGCTGGCAAAAACTTTTTGAGGAGAAAAAATAAAAATATCAGTTTTAGATATATCACATGGAATTTGCCCTGCTCCACTAGTAGCATCTACTGCAACCAGGGCCCCCTCATGAGCTTCTGGTATTAAAACATTTTGTACTCCAGTGGATGTCTCATTTAAAGTAAAGGTTATAACATCAGCATCAGCAACATTTGTAGCATTGATTCCCTCTCCCATCCGCGCAGCAAATTCCTGAGATTTAATCCATGGTACATTATTAGATGCCTTAAACCATTTCGTCGAAAATTCACCACAGGTAAAATGAGCAATTTTTTTATCTACCATTCCAAGTGCAATCATATCAAAAAGACAAGTAGCTCCTCCATTCCCCATGGCCACAAGATAATCACTAGGTATATCAAAGTATTTAGTCAGACCATCTTGTACTTCTTTAACCAAGTTTTTAACTGTTTTTTTTCTATGACTTGTTCCCAAAAGAGCAGTTCCTTGATCGTGCAAACTCTTTACAAAATCCATCGGAACTAGCGAAGGTCCACAGCCAAATCGAGGATCTGAAGGTATTAATTCACTTTGAATATTTAGATTTTCAAACATAGTTACATCCTTTTGGTAAAAATCATATTTAGATGAAAAAATATTAGTATATAGCTAATGACTTGAAAATAGATTTCCTAATCATTTAAGACTTTATATTCAGCTTCTACAGTATTGGAATCATCTTTTTTGCTACTGTTTTTCTGATGCTGCGAATTAACCTTTTGGGCCATATCATGCTGACTTTTCTTAATAAAACTAATAGTTTTAAAAGTACGGT
>DAOVTR010000288.1 GCA_030633015.1 Bdellovibrionales bacterium | reverse complement strand
TGTAAAAGATTGTGAAAAATCATAGAAAGCCTTAAATATCATTAATGCATACAATATATCGTAGTCAATGCTTACTCCCCAGTCTGTTTTTTTAAATGATTTAATTTCACTTTTTGTCATGGTTTTTAATGGAATTTGTGCCTTAAAGATATGATTGTTTTTACAAAGTTCGCATTCGAAGCTAAATTTTGTTTGGGAAATAATTCTAATGAAGCGAGTCAAATTGTCTTGTGGGGGACTGGTTTTTGAGTAAACATGGCCAATAAAGGGCATGGTTCTTCGATCTTTCATTATTTTTTGTGACAATCTTTCCATGTCTCTTTCATGTGTCATTTTTATAACTTGATGGCACCAGTTATCGCTTTGGTTTTCCATGGGACATTTTTTTAATCCATCAGTGCAGGGATATATTGTTGAAAAACCAATGTCGCAGAGAGCGTTTTTAACCTGTAATATTTTTTTAAAAGCCTCTTTTGTTCCAGGCTCAATGATTATTATATTTTGAGGGTTAATTGTTTTTATTAAATTAATAAAATTATCAATTGATACTTCATTAAGACTGTGTCCAGCACATAACGTAATGTTTGTACCACTTTTAATATTAGGAATATCTTTAGCATAATTAATTGAATGGTTTTTAAAAAAATTAGAAGTTAGCATCTGTGCTTGTTGGAGCATTAGACTTGATTTATCAATACCCCATATAGCGTTGTTGTAAGTTTTAAAATATTTGAGAAAAGAGATAATATAAGTTCCAGGGCCAGTACCAAAATCAATAAAATCAGTATTTGAAATGTTTTCTAAAATATTTTCAGGTAATTGGTTTAAAATAAAATGTAGTTTAGGTATATTCGTAGGGAGATAAAAAGTGGTATATGCAGAGATTTTTTTTGAGTCAAAAGCATATTGATTTATTTTTTCTCTTTTTTGGGTGAATATTTGATTTAAATTTTTTAATTGTTGAATAATATCATTTTCAGATAAATCAGGTTCTAGTAAATGTTGTTTTATTTGATTTAAGTTTAAATTCATAAAAAAAGGGCAACAATGAGTTGCCCTGTAAGTTTTAGGTTTATCTTTGTGCTAATGGAGTAAGTTTTCTTTCCATGTGACCTTTGTAATTACAAAGAGGTCTGTAAATTCTATTATCTGAAGTTTGTTCGATAATATGAGCAGTCCAACCAGTGATTCGGCTCATTACAAAAATAGGAGTAAACATATCAATATCAAATCCCATTAAGTAGTAGGCAGGCCCTGCTGGAAAATCAAGATTTGGATGGATGTTTTTTTCATCGATCATTGTTTGCTCTAAAATATCAGAAATTTGTTGCCATTTTTCTTCACCTTTAATTTTTCCAAGTCCTGCAGCATATTTTTTCATGGTTGGCACTCTTGAGTCACCTTTTCTGTATACTCTATGTCCAAAACCCATAACTTTTCTTTTTTCTTTAATTGCATTGAGCATCCACTCTTTAGCAATCTTTGGATCATTGATTTCTTTAAGAACATGCATAACTTGTTCATTGGCTCCACCATGTAATGGACCTTTCAGAGAGCCAATTCCACCTGCTACTGCTGAATACATATCACTCATGGTTGATGTAATAACTCTTGTTGTAAAAGTTGATGCGTTAAATCCATGTTCTGCATACAATGTTAATGACACGTCAAATGCTCTTACCACTTCCGCTTCTGGAACTTCACCAAAACACATATTAAAAAAGTTTTCAGAAAAAGAAAGTTCATCTTTAGGGTCAATAATTTCTTGTCCTTTTTGAGTTCGATATGCCGCTGCAATTATTGTTGGCGTTGCTGCAAAAATTCTTAATGCTTTGTCCATATTTGTTTTGTCGTCACAATCCCAAATACGCTCATCTTCCATTCCTAAAAAACTAACTCCTGTTCGGATATAATCCATTGGGTGGGCCTTAGGAAATCTTTTGATGACTTCTTTATGGTCATTAGAAATTTTACGATATTTTTTTTCTTGGTTAATAAAATTTTCAAGTTGATCTTTATTTGGAAGTTCACCATTCCAAAGTAGATAAGCAACCTCTTCAAAGTTGCAATTTTCAGCAAGGTCTTGAACTGGGTATCCTCTGTAAACGAGTGCATTAATTTCTGGCATTACCTTTGAAACAGAAGTTTCTCCAGCAATAATTCCTTCTAATCCTTTTTTAGCTGTAAATTTGTCATAATCATTCATAAGTATTTCCTCAGTTAGTTAAAGTTTGAAGTTGTAAATGTTTTGATCAAACTGGTTATATTCTTCATAATGTAAAATTTCATAAAGTCTTTTTCTATGTTGCATTTTATCGAGTATTTTTTCTTGAGATCCATTTTTTAAAATATGATCAAGTCCATCTTCTACTGCTTTCATGGCAAGTCTTACAGTAGTAACAGGATATATAACTATATTATAACCGAGATTTTCAAGTGTCTTATAATCGAGAAGTTTTGATTTCCCAAATTCGGTCATATTAGCAAGAATAGGAACTTTGAGTGCCTTTCTCATCTGTTCAAATTCAGACTCATTTTGTAAAGCTTCAGGGAAAATCATTTCAGCTCCAGCATCAACATAAGCTTTTGCTCTGTCAATTGCTTTGGGAAGTCCTTCAGAAGCTCTTGAGTCTGTTCTTGCAATTATTAAAAAGTTTTTATCTCGTTTGCCTTCAGTTGCTGCTTTTATTTTTTTGCACATTGAATCAGTGTCAACGAGTTGTTTGTTATCAAGATGACCACAACGTTTAGGATTTATTTGATCTTCAAGATGACATCCACTAATACCAAACTCTTCAAGCTCTTGAACTGTTCTTACAACACTCATAGGTTCTCCAAAACCTGTGTCAATATCAATAATACTTGGGAGATTTGTTGTTCTTGAAATTGCTCTTCCTCTACTTGCTACTTCTGTTAAAGTAGTCATTCCAATATCTGGTAATCCTAAGTCGTTAGCAAGTACGGCGCCTGAAATATAAATACCATCAAATTTTTTTTGTTCTATTAACATGGAGACCATCGGAGAGTATGATCCAGGAAATCTTAAAAGTTTGCCACTATCAAGCATTTGTCTAAGATCAGCTCTCTTGTCTGGACCGTTCTTCTTGGTAAATAGCATTAAAATATTCCTCTTTCATCTCTACTGTTTCGTTCAAGTCTTTTTGAATCTAGTTGAACATTTAGTTCATAAATTTCATTTCTACTTAAAGATCTCAAATTTTGACATACAGTTAAAAAACGTTCTGTTTCTTCTTTTGATAATATTTCTTCAGTTAAAATTTTAAATTTCTTAATATAATCTTCTCGTTTAAAAGGAGTCGCCCCAAGAGAGTGGGCATTGGCCATGGCAAGTTCCTCATTA
>DAOVTR010000153.1 GCA_030633015.1 Bdellovibrionales bacterium | reverse complement strand
GATAATTGAAACTTTATTACCATCAAAAATCAAATTTTTTGCTTGTACATCCTGAAGAGATATTTTATTAATTTCTAAATCTCCAACCATCTGAGAAAGCTCTTGAAAAAGCTTAGGTCTTTCATGCAATCTTCTTCCTTTATCTTTATCCAATAATTTTGAAACGGCTTCGCCTGGTATATATGATTTTATTAATACAGTCTTGTCCTTAGATAAATATATTACAGTTGAAGCGTTTATATTTAATTGCTCAAGCTTTTTAAGAGATTCCTCCTCCTTTTCAAAACTTAATAGGTTCAGTCTTTCTTTACGAACAGATTTGTCTAAATGTTTTCTAATTTTTATAATTTGATTTGGTTTCTCGGCAATATGAAAAACAACTGCCGCCTCTCCCTCTCCAATATTTTTACCAAGTTTAAAAATTTGATTGTCAACTAGTAGGGTTGATCCTTCTTTAAGTTGCGTAACAATGTCACTGTACGATTTAGGTGCAATGGAATATTCGTATTTAAAATCGATGATAACTTGTTCTAGGCAACTTTTTTGTCCAAAGGCATTCAACGAAGTAAAAAGAACTAAAAAAATGAGTTTATAAGCTTTCATTGTTAGACCTATCGACATTTAAGCTACCCAAATTAAGAAAAACCATTCATTTTAATGAGAAATAGTCCCAGGCAACAAACCTTTAAATGCCCAGTTAGCTGAAAACTGGATAACTTCTTATGACTTATACAAGAAAAGTGTTCAGTTACTGTTTGGACCAACAATAAGGTGCCATACACCTTTATTTTTTCATTTACAAGAATTTATCTATAGAAGAAACGCAATTGCTACTACCGACTATTTTTGACTTACGAATAACAGGAATATTAAATCCTGCTTTTTGTCCCGCGGTTGGACTTATATTTGCCATATCATTTCCATTGGCGCCTCTCCCGTAAATAACAGGAAGAGTACTAATTACCTGACCTTTAATCTGACTTCTATCCCAATTAACTTGGGCCATGGAAAAAGGTCTAAATTCAGTATGAAAACCTAAATCTTCAACTTGATGCTTAGATAACTTTTGCAGAATATATAAATGTGGATCTTTTTTTACTTTCAAATAAACTTCCTGTCTTTGTGACTCAGAAAGAATACTTAAATTTTTAACTGAATCACCTCCGCCAAGATCCGCTCCATATTTAATTATAAATTTATGAGGATCATCAATTGCTTTTTTTAATATTTGCTTTACCAGCTTGCCACTATCATCAATAAAACTCCAACTTTTTTGAGTTGGTATAATTTCATTCTTTCCTAAATAATATTGTCTAAGCTCACTCATAAAAGGGAGAAGTACTTTGGCACAAGAAATATCAACTCCAGGCTCATTTACAACTACAAGGTTTCCATATCTTATAACTTTTAATAAACCTGGAATTTCATGTGATCTTTTTTTAGCAGAAACCAAACTTCCCAACTGATTATCTGAAATAACTGTATGATCTAAAAAGTCCGGCTCAATATACAAAATCATTGAGGAAACTTTCTTTATAAAACCATCATCATCTTTAAAAAAAAGTTTATTACCTTTAACTTTAAATCTATTTTTC
The DNA here is from genome assembly GCA_030633015.1 of Bdellovibrionales bacterium. The sequence goes on along the minus strand of DAOVTR010000153.1, from coordinate 3,421 downwards.
TCTGATTTACTCGCCAGAACAATTCCAAAATCGTCTTTAAATTGTTTTCGTATTTTTTCCCAATCATCTCCTAAATCACTTTCTTCCATATAATAAACAGTAAATTTATTTTCATCTTTATCAATGTTTAAAACATGTTCAAACCAATGCTGAAGTCCATCTATAATTCCCTGCTCTTTACGCCGCCAAAGACGTAAATATCCACCAGGGTAGCTTGTATTATGTTCAATTGCAGAAAGCTTACCAAATTCATCTTTTATATAATCTGGTCCACTTAAAAACATTGTTGGATACCTTGAGCTTCTCCCCATATAGTAATTACTGTTATAGTGAGGGTTTTTAGTAATAATATGTTTTAATGCTGGAAACGTTTTAAAAAGATCAGCAGGATCACTATAAATATCATGAATTAGCATTGCCTCCACTAAGGCTCTTTCATTTCCATCATCTAAAATTTTTTGATAGATCTCATTTTTTAATGCTTTCTCATATGGTATATATGCAGTTCCTGCTTTAGGTACAGGTGGAATAATTTCAAGTTTTTTTACATGTGCTGGAACGGCCATCCCTTGCATACCATTTTGTGAAATATTAATTTTCTTTTTTTGGGATAGTCGGACCATAACCTGTCGACTTATTACCTGTGTATCACCCGAAGAGATCATCCCCATAATTCTTAAATCATAAAAGAATTTTCGCGATGGTACTTTCCCTTGCCAATCAATATCAATTTGATCCAACCTAACTTTAGGTTGAGCAATATAAGAATAGGGATTGTGTTTTAATTGAATCTCTAAGTCCTGAGCAAACTTCAAAAGTTCTTTTTGATCAAAATCTTCAAGTGGCCAAACCTGCTTCCCCCCCTGTCCCAACGTTTGTTTTATAAAATAATTGTCAGGATTATTAATAATTTGTCTAAATTTCTCTAAATCAAATTTTCCATTTTCATTAAAAAAAGTAATTGTTTTTTGTACCGGTAAAATTGGATCGTGCCCAAATCGATATTTTATATATTCGTCCACAATAACAGGCCACACTTTATTGGCCGATAGAGTTGAAGTTGGATTATTGGCCCAGACAAAACTATTTTTTCCAAGCCAAGCTTCCAAAAGACCAGAAATACCTACAAGCTTTGCGGTCTTATTTAAGTCTTTCCGATGTGCTTTAAGATTTCTCGCAAGTTGCGGGCCATAAGTAGGATCCATGCTTTCTAAATCGGCCATACTAAAAAACACATCAACTTTTTTGAAACTTCCATCTTCATCTTTTAAATAAAGTATTTTATCTTTAACAAAAATTCTCTTTTTATCTTCTCTATCAACAAGACTTAGCCAAGTTACTCCAGCTTCTCTATGTGCATTCCTTAGAATATCAATTGTCTGCTTTGCCATACTACATGGTGGAGAAATAAGTTCATCTCCTACCCTTATTGCCTCACTTGCAAGTGAGACCTCATCAGCAACAACTATTGTTAACTCGGAGGCTTTTTTTCCTGTCTGCTTAACTCCTATCTCTTTTATATGACCTACAATTCTCTGAAAAATATCTTCATCATAAGGAATCTCACCAACTTCCTTGTGCCTTTTTAAAGTCTCAGATAATGAACGTAAAGATTCAATACCACCAATATTGGGTCCATTTTCTTCGCCTACAACATAACTACCTTCTACCGATCTCCAAATATCTGGCCCAAACATACGGTCAAAACTTTTTCCTTCTAGTCTTCCAATAAGTTCCGACCAAACTCCAGAATGGTTATCTATAATAAAACGCCAATGGGGAAATAGCTCAAAAAGCCTCTCCTTTTCTTTAAATTTTTTACTAGAATATATTATCTCAATTAACTCCATATTCGCCTGAGCACGCTCGAGATATCCAGGAAGTAGTATGTTTTGAAAATCTTCTACAGGAATACCAGCAACACCAGGGTAGTATCTCATTTGTCCAATCTTATTGGTTTCAAATGGATCAGCATTTAAGCTTGCATCTGCCAAGGAGACTTGTAATACAATTAGCAGTAATGAAGAAAATAAAAAAACAGTATTTTTAATCAAAATAAATAATCACCTTTAAATTAAGCTTTTTTCTCTAAATTCAAGCTTAGTTGCGTGCCAAAAATAACATAATAGCTATACTCGATACCAGTGATTTAAAATATTTACATGCTAAAAAATGCCAATATTATTAAGCAGTTATATTGGTAAAATAAAAAAACAGACAGAAAATTTAAATAAAAACATGCAACCCCTAAGGAGTAATTGTTTGTTGTGATTTGACCTTTGATTTTATATCCGATTTCTCATCAGAAAAATATGCACTAAACTTAAGCTCACAAAAATGTTTAATCTTTTTTTTAATCTTTGCTTGATAACAATTTAGATGTTCTCCTGATTGAATTTTATAATCTACTCCATTTGAACTATCTATATCCTCATTGAATTTCTTGAATTTCTTATATAAACGTTGGGCCATCTGTCCTTTAAATTTAATAGTTATATTATTCCCATCAATAATAAGGGACAGGGGTTCTATAATTGGTTTCGTTTCAATAAACTCAGTCATTGATCCTTTCCCATAATCAGAATCACTATAATATGAACTAACTGATCCAGGGTCATTTGCGCTTAAATAAATAAAACATTTAAATTCTTTATTATTATTATTTTCACAAAAGAAAAACTCATCATTTTTAAAAAATAGTCCGTAATATAAATCTGCCCCCACTGATCGTACTTTTAGCTTTTTATAAATTTCTTTGCTAAGTTCATTTGACTTAATAGAGAGCTCATTTGTATGCAAAACAAATTCAGCTTTAGCTTTTAAAACATCTGAATAACCATAGGAAATCATTAACGTATTTACTAAAAAAGAAAAAAAGAAATATTTTATCATTAAAATCTCCATAACTTTATAACGATAAGAATAAAGCTATTGTTACCTATTAATGTCATAAAAATGTAAAATCGGAGTTAATACTTATATTTGACACCTGCGACACATTAGGTGCATGGCACCTTGTCATAAAATAATATTATTTATACACAGTACAAATGTTTAAAAAATTAATAATCATTTTTGCAACTATATCTTCTCTTTCCGTATTTGCATCAACGGCCCATATCTTAGATCAAGAATATCCGGCGTACTATAATTTAGGGGCTGAAAAATATGAGCTTTATTATTGTCATAAAAACGTTGCAAAACTGTTAAACCATCTCAGCCTTGCAGGTGCGAAACTAACTGATCTGACTGTTATTATTTTATTAGATATAGAAGGCCAAGAAGAAATCTATCCGGCCAACACTAGATTTGATGGTAAATTTAAGTGGCATGTCTTTTTTATGCATGATGATATTATTTATGATCAAAACATTCTTTATGGCGAGCATGGAATTGCTGTTGAAGATTATTTCTCATTGAT
>DAOVTR010000145.1 GCA_030633015.1 Bdellovibrionales bacterium | reverse complement strand
TTGATGCTCAAACTACAAAATTAATAAGGAGTTTTAAAAATGAATGGTCCTCAGTTAGATAAAAATAGATCTTTGGAAATATTTTCAAAGAAAAAAAAGAATAAAATAATTCAAAATTCAAAAATTATTTTTGCTATTTTCTTAACAAATACATTTACCTATATTTTAACTGATAAAACAGTTGTTATCCCCAATAAGCCTATTTCAAAGATCTCAAAATCATCAGTCATGATCTCAATTCCTTTAAAGCTTTTCCTCCCTTTAAATAAAGGGACTAAGACAGCAATTACTTTAATTACGGAAGATAAAAAATTAGTCATTAAAAATTGCTTCATACACAAAAAAGTCACTCCTCCTAATATTAAATATAACAATCAAAATGGTGACTATTATAATATTGAACTAAATCAGATTGATGCATCAAAGGCATTTGAACATCTTGGTAAACTTCAGGCATATCCAAGAAATATTCACTTTAAAATTAAAAACGGTCAATCAATTGGCCAAAAAAAGAGAGGGATACATGAAATTATTTTTTAGTTTAGTTATGCTTATACTTCTAGGAGCATATTCACAGCAAAGTAATGCACGAGATGCAATTATTATTTCTTATGATTCAAAAGTCGTTCTTAGAGACAATATCAAATCAATACTGACATCAAAGTTTAATATTCCTGTCAGTTTAATTAAAACCCTGCAGACAGATCATCCTTGCAAACAGGTCACATCTGCAATTATTCAAATATGTATAACAAATCAAAATGAAATTCATTTTCCCGTTTTAAATAATAAAATACTAAGAAAAACTTTTAAGGTTTTTATGAGAGAGGTGAAAATATGAAAACAAAAGAAATGAGAGGAGAAATCTCCCCTCAACAGAACTACTTCTTATCTGGATGGATCGCAAATTTTGGAGTTGATCCTTTATTATTATTTAAAGCTTTTCTTTTTTGGCCTGACTTAACCTGCTTTCTCGATCTTTTTATCTTTGTTACTCGTGTATTTGAAACCATTTCCCAACTCCTGTCTAACGCGTTCAGTCAGACGCAATCTTATATTTTAAAACTTGAACGAGCATTTTTACCTAGAAATAGGTTTTTTGTCAAAATTATTATCATTTTTACCTTTTTACCTACATCTCTCCATGCTGAAGACAAATACGCCAGGGAGATAATTATGGCAATTGGAGAACATCGCCAACTAAGCATTAAAAAAATTGATCGGTTTACGATTGGCAATAAAGATATTATTTCTATAAAAATTCTTAAAAACAAAACATTTCTTATAAAAGGGAAAAAACTCGGCAGTAGCGAACTTATAATATGGCAGCAACCAGGCAAGCAGATAAATATCCAAGTCTATGTTTTGAGTAAAAATAAACACTTAAAACTTGTCGAGGCCCTTAACACCCTCAAAAATAATAAACTTAATGCATCAATTGAAGGACAAATCATTTTGGTCGATGGAGAGATTACCTCAATGAAGCAGTATAAATTAGTTAAGCGTCTTAAGGATAAATATAAAAAGAGCATCCAGTTTTCGAATAAATTATCAACAAACATAAAATCACAAATTATAGGAGAGATCTACAAACTCTTTTTCGAAGAATACATTGATGAAGTAAGCTGTGAAGTCGAGAAAGCTAAAATAAAGTGCTTTTATCCCGATAGCTACTCTCCTTCAAAGGAGGTCTTGAAAAACTTATCTGAAAAATTTCTCGTTCAGTTTGTGCCTATTAGTGAGAAATACAATATTAAAAATTACATTCTTAAACTCAAGTTAATCCAAATCGATAAACTAAACGGTGAAGAGCTTGATCTCGGATTATCTGAGCTTTCAGTCTCTCTTAAAGATCTTTTAAATAAAGGTATTACCGACATTATTAGCAATAATTCTGTCGTTCTTAGACAGAAAAATATTCAGCTTTCAACAATTGCTCAGCAACAAATCACCCTAATTCCTGGTAAAAAAAGCACCATTGAAGTTGGCTCTGAAATTGCTTTTGAATCTTCGACAACTGAAAATGGGGTTAGGGTTAATGGGCAAAGTTGGAAGTTTGCAGGACTGAGAATAAATCTAAAACTAGTAAAGGATGGTGGTTCATTTTATCTTAAATATTTAACCAAGTTTTCACGCCTACTCGATGGAAGCTCGATTGCTGGAAGTAAAGAAGAGTCACATATAAAAATACCTCTAAACTCCCCAACAACCCTCTTTCAAATCTCATACCGAACACTCGGAAAATCTCAACGAAGCTTTCCATATTTAAGTAAAATTCCTCTTTTAGGAAAGCTATTTCTTTCCAAAAATAGCCAAGCTACTCATAAAGAGATAACGGCAATTATCCACTTAAGGGAAAAAAATGATCTTGCTCAAAAATAATAAAATTCAAACAATTAACAGTGACGTTCCTGAAAAGAAAAAAACAAATGAACAATTTTTTCTATTCCAAAAGTTTTTCTATGATCACCTTAAGCAAGGAAATATTTTAGAAATTGATTCACTAAAAAGAATTGTCTACGACTATATCGAGGATGAGTCAAAGTTGGACAGCACCTTTAAAGAAGAGATTCTATGGTATGACAAGATCGTCAACCAATCTTTTATAGAAAAAATTATTTACAAACATTCGTTTTATGAAATTATTTTTCACTCAGAGGTAGATCTTCAAATCAACAGTAAAGAAAAAAAGTTAATTACTATCAATACAGGAATTAGCGCTGATGAATTCAGGATATCTCTAGAGGTTTTAGCACTAAAACAAAAAGTTCACTGGAATTACACCAATCCATTTGTAAGTTTTAGCATGATGCTTGCTAATAATTCATTCAGAATAACTCTCATTCATGAGTCCACAAGCCCAAATAAGCAGTGTAAGTTATTTTGTCGTTCTGCCGTATCGCTCACACCTAAAATCGAAGATTTTAAGCTCCCAAACGATCAAATTTTACTTATTAAATCTCTAATTGAGAAAAAAGAAAATATAATAGTAAGTGGATCAACAGGTTCAGGTAAAACAACTTTTTTAAAAACTCTTATTTCACATATTCCAAATGATGAGCATCTTATTATTCTTGAAGATACTCATGAACTTCAAGTTCAAAGAAAAAATATAACATACCTTTTGGAAAATAAGGAGAATGAGTCTAAAACTTTAAAAGAGTATTGTGCTTATGCTATGAGGATGGATCCAGATCGGATCATTCTTGGAGAGATACGATCTCGTGAGGTCGTACCTTTTATTCTTGCAATGAACACAGGGCACAAAGGACTCCTTTCAACAATTCATGCCAACAGTGCCATTGAAACTATTAACCGCCTATCTCTTCTCTTTTCAATTTACTCAAACAATCAAAACATTGATTTCAAATTAATAAAACATCTTATATTGCAAAATGTTAACTATGTTGTGCATTTAGAAAACAAAGAAGTATCTGAAATAATAAAAATTAATGGATACTCAGAGGAGGGAAAACTTTATACTCACATTTATAAAAAATAATATAAAACCTAGAGAATCTTTGCTATTATGGCGGAATGAATCGTTTCTTAAACCGTGCTAGTAATGCTCTCTTTTTCATTCTCCTTATTGTATTCATCTATAGAGGAGTTACCACTTTTTATTCAAATTCAAAATTTGAAGGAGAACCTGCTTACGCCCTGAATCTTCTCGATCTTAATCTTAAGCAGACAACTCTTATTACTGATATTAAACCTCCATATATTCTTATATTCTGGACTTCAACATGCCCTCCTTGTCTTCTTGAATTAAAACGATTACAAGATGCTATCGATGATAAAGAAATTCCTGCTGATAAAATCATTGCTATTAATGTGGGTGAATCAGTTAAAATAATCTCTAAATTTATGAAAAGAAATGAATATTCGTTTAAGGCTTATCTCGATCCGAAAGGAGTTGCATCGGCAAAGTATGAACTACAAGGTACGCCTATGGCAGTTCATGTGAATAATAAAGGTATTCACGAGTGGATAAGCACAGGAGTTAGTCCTCTTGGAATAATCAGATCTAAAAATCTTTTTTCTGAGTAAAGAATGAATAACTCTCTCCAAAGTAACATTACAAAAATTTATTCAATTACATTCTTTAGAATGTTTCTTATTATTATGCCTGTTATTATTCCCTTCTATCACTCCTTGAACCTCTCAATGAAGCAGATATTTGAACTTCAAGCAATCTTCTCTGTAGCTACTGTTTTATTTGAAATTCCATCAGGTTATCTAAGTGATCTTCTTGGTCGTAAAACAACCTTAATTCTTGGAAATTTTCTTATTGGCACTGGCTTCACTCTTCTCTTTTGGAGTACCAATTTTTATTGGCTAATTTGTTACCAGATATTATTATTAAAACCGCAAAATATAATACAATTATTGTAACTGAAAATCTTGATTTAATAAATCAGGGAGCTTCAATTTCTTTAAATTGGATTTCTGATATAAATGGATTTGAAACATTAGAATATTATTATAATGGAAATAATATTAAAAAACAAGATGTCAAAATAAGTTATGAATTTATAGGTTTTGGAAAAGAAATAATTACTGAAACTGAGGTAATAGAATAAAATTTGAAAAACTTGTCTCTGGCAAGTTTTTTTTTGTCTAAATTCAGATTTATAAGATGTTGAAATTGTTATTATTTGTTTTGTAATATTCAAATAAGAAATATGCCATAAAATATTACCTAAATTGAGTGATTAAGAGCAAAGAGAAGTATCAAAATTTTGATATTGAAAAGTTTAGAAAAAAAGTAAAAATACCCTTTGGTCTTTGAGGCTTTTTTGTAAATCTTTTTAACTCAATAAATTGGTGCTTATCAAAGCAGATAATCGCTCAATTTATGTATTAATAATTTTTTTATTATCAACTAAAAAATAATTTAAATGAAAAACAAAAGTCTTGTTTCTATAACAGATTATTCGACTAATGAAATTCTCCAAGTTTTAGACCTTGCAGAGTTCTTTGAAAAAAATCCTGTTACTAACTTACTTGCAGGCAAAGTAATTGCCACATTATTTTTTGAACCTTCAACAAGAACGAGGTTAAGTTTTGAGAGTGCAGTTAATCGAATGGGAGGTAGTATAATAGGTTTTACAGATGCTTCTTCTTCGAGTGTGAAAAAAGGGGAGACATTAAAAGATACTATATTAACAGTTGCGAGTTACAGCGATTTAATAGTAATGAGAAATCCTTTTGAAGGCAGTGCCAGATACGCAAG
>DAOVTR010000105.1 GCA_030633015.1 Bdellovibrionales bacterium | reverse complement strand
TTTTTAATATTTGTAACTTTTACAATTGTAATTTTTGATGGGCTATCAAACTTAATAATTTCATTATTTTTAGCTTTAAAAATTTTATTTAAATTCTCATCAGAAATAGTAATTGATCCATTGAATCCGTCATATTTATTGATAGTTTTATTTTTTTCAAGCTTAATTTCATACTCTTTTGTAAGTTTTTCAAGTCCATAAAGTGAAGTCTTTTTTAATTTGGAAGTAATGTTTTTTGATAACTTATCAGTTAAAATTATTAGTTGCTCTTTTTTGTTTTTCTGTAGAGCATCTTTAGCAAGCTTAGTTTTGTGATTTTGAAATGTAGCGATGTAAGATTTTTTTTGGTCTTCTATATAAATAATATGATAGCCGTATTTTGTTTTTACAGGATTAGAAATTTGTCCTTTTTTTAGACTAAAGGCGACGTCGTCAAATTCAGGAACCATTCTACCCTTTTGAAACCATCCTAAGCTTCCACCATTTGTTTTACCTGCTGGATCATCAGTGTTTTTATTAGCAAGTTTTTTAAAGTTTTTGCTTGTTAGTTTTTTGTGAAGATTATTAACCTTTTTATAGGCAACATCCTCTGCACCTGGTTTTGATTGTATTAATATATGCGATGCTTTAATTTTACCTGGTTTATTTAGAGTTGATTTTATTTGCTCAAATTTATTTTTAATTCGAGCAATATTTTCTTCTTTTTCAAGAAAACTATTTAGTTCCTTTTTTGATACTTTTATTTCTTTTGTTAGATTTTGTTTTTCAAATTGTGTAACAGTGATATTTTTTTTCAATGATTTAAATTTATTAATATCGTCTAATTGACTTAATGAGAGAGGGATTATTCTAAGAAGAGACTGTATTTTTCTATGCTGGATATCAGTAATAATTGTTTCTTCGAAAGAAGCAGGAGTATATTTATTACTAGAAAGTAACAGTTTGTATTTTTCGATATCAAACTGATCATTGGTTTTAAAATAAGGTAAACTTTTAATTTCATCTTTAACTTCTTCTTGACTAACTTTAACGCCAACAGAAGTGGCAAGACTAAGAAGTAGTTTTTTATTGATTAGTCCTTGAAGGGCATTTTTTCTAATACCAAATGATTCAATCTCCTTGTTGGATAACTCCTCTTTCCCCATAATTTGTTTATACATCTGTATATTTCTATTTAATTCAGCACGATATTCATCAATTTTAATTTTTTGGTTTCCAACTTTTCCAACAACGTCGGGTGCTCCTCCTGTCATGGTGTTATATCCACTGAACATAAAAGATACAATAAGAAGACCTATTAAAAGTGATACTAAAATACCAGATGTCTTTTTTTGTAATTTTCCGGCCATGTTTATCCTCGCTTAGATGTAAAAAATTAATAAAATAGGTTAACCTTTGCAACATTAACAGTAAAGGTTGTTGGCAGTACGTTTTATTTTTTGTTAATCTATATTGAAATAAATCATGGAATAAGAATTGAGACCCTACGAACCTAAAGATAATAGATTAAAACTAATTATAAATATTATTATTTTAATCATATCTTTATACTCCGTGTCAATATCTAGCTTTAGTGCAAAAAAAATATCTGTTTTTAATCAATTGATGGTTGATACCATTGCACCAATTCAAGAAAGTGTTTTTTCAGTTCGTGGAAAGCTTGCATCTATTTGGACAAACTATTTAATGAATGTCTCTGCTCAAGAAGATAATAAAAACTTAAAAGGTAAAATAAATGAGTTAAAGGGGGAGATTTTTGTATTTCAGGAGCTGGTAAAAGAGAATAAAAGACTGAAAAATCTTTTAGAATTTGAACTTGAGGCCCAAAGTAAAAAAGTTTTGGCCAAAGTCGTTGCTTGGGATGCTTCGAGTGATTTTAAAGTTATTAGAATTAATAAAGGTAAGAAAGATGGTATAAAACTTAAGGCTACAGTTATTACTTCAGAAGGACTTGTGGGTTATATTTATAGGCTATCTAAGAATTATTCAGATGTTTTAACAATTATCGATAGCAATAATCGAGTAGATGCTCTTGTAGAAAGAACACGTTCCCATGGAGTTCTTGAAGGTTATAAAGATTCTCTTTGTCTTATGAAATATGTCACGAGAACGGAGCCGTTGATTTTGGATGATACCGTTATCACTTCTGGTCTTGGTAGTCTTTATCCCAAAGGGGTTAAAGTTGGAAATATTACAAAAATTCAAAGAGAGAGTTATGGAATAACTCAATATGTTGAAATTATGCCATCAGTCGATTTTGGAAAATTAGAAGAAGTCGTTGTTTTAATTTCAATTGAAAACCAGAAGATAATTAATGAATGGTCACAATTAGATCTTCAAAAGAAGTAGAGGGTAGAAAGTGCAATTATCAAAAAAAAAGCTAGTACATCCCCTGATTGTGACATTAGTTATTTTAATACTGTTTGAGATAATATCTTCATCTGTTTTTCCTATGTTAGGCGTTATAAAATACAGGCCTGCTTTTAGTCTTATCTTAATTTTATACCTAGGTTTTAAAGTGGAATCTCCTTTTGTTGCCTTACAAATATTAATAATTGAGTATGTGCACTCTTTTTTTACAATAGATGGATGGGCAATGGGAACTTTTGCAGGAATAGTCATATGCATGATTATTTCTTATACCAAGGATTTAGTTCACTTCTCGTCTTTTGTTATTACATCAGTAGTTGTTGAAATATTTCAAGTAGTTTGGTTCGTCATTGTGAGTTTACTCATCTATTTAAAAACATCTAATTTTGAAATAATTATTGATAAGTTTTGGAGATTTATTCCGGAGAGTTTGTTGATTGCAATACTGGCTCCTTACTTTTTTATTCTTCTAGATAAAATTTGGAAAACCTATTCTGGGACAAGTCTTGGAGATGAATTATAAATGTTTGGACAGGATAATTTAGTAAAAACCCATAAAGCAAGAGTTGAAATAATTGGCAATATTACGCTAATCGCTTTTGCTGTTATTTTAGCTCGTTTATGGTTTTTGCAAATATATAAAGGCGAAATGCTATATAGGTTTTCGCTAGAAAATAGACTTCGTAAAGATATTGTAAATGCTCCGAGAGGAATGATTTTTAGCAGGCAAAATAAAATGTTGGTACACAATATTCCAAGATTTGATGCCATTATAATTCCTCAATACTTAAAAGATAAACAAAGCTCAATAAAATATTTAAGTAAAATTTTAAATAAGTCAGAAAAATCAATAATTAAATTATTAAAAAAAAGGAAAGGAAGGCAAGCCAAATATGTTCCAGTTGAAATCAAAAAAAACATTTCTAGACAAGAAGTGGCTTTGATTGAATCTTCTCACTCAAAAATGCCAGGAGTGAGTGTTAGAACATTTATTAGTAGGGAGTACATTGACAAAGAAGTAGGAGGCCATCTTTTTGGTTACATTGCTCCAATTACTAAAGACCAATTACCTAAATATAAAAAAAGAGATAATAGAAATTATAGAGAGAATGATTTTATTGGTCAGGCAGGAATAGAGGAACATTATGATCTTCGTCTGAGAGGAGAAGATGGGCATGAGTTTATGGAGGTCGATGCATCTGGAGCCATGAAAAGACATATTAGTTCAAATGAAATCTTTACAGGAATTGAAAATAAAAATGCGATACCTGGAAAAAATCTCAGACTTACTATTGATAAGCAATTACAAAAAATTGCTTATGATTCACTAGAAGATAAGGTTGGATCAGTTGTTGCTCTTGATATTAACTCAGGAGAAATTTTAGCCATGGTATCTAGGCCTTCCTATGATCCAACAGAGTTTAGTAAAGGCATTTCTGCAGAGTATTGGAATTCGATTATTACAAACGAACATAATCCTTTAAGAAATAGAGCGATTCAAGAGCATTATCCTCCTGGATCTACTTTTAAAACCATAACAGCTATTGCGGCCCTCGAAGAGGGAATAATAGATGAAGAGACAACTATTACTTGTACTGGAAAATTTAGATTAGGTAGAAGAACTTTTCATTGTTGGAAAAGGTATGGTCATGGAGTTGTTGATATTCATAAGGCAATAAAAGAGTCTTGTGATGTCTTTTTTTACAAGATAGCTACTAAATTAGATATTGATGTTCTTGCTAAATATGCAAAGGTTTTTGGGTTTGGCCGTAAAAATGATATTAGTTTGCCTGAAGAGATTACAGGATTAATTCCAACCAAAGAGTGGAAATTAAAAAAGAACGGTGAGCCGTGGCAAAAAGGTGAAACCTTATCTTGTGTGATAGGCCAGTCTTATGTTTTGGTAACGACCTTACAAATGGCAACAGCTTACGCTACTATAGCCAACGGCAAAGTGCGTTACAAACCTCAATTAATACGAGAAATATTTAATAATAACGGAAAAATAATAAAAAAATTTAATCCTGAAGTTGTAAAAGAAATAGAGATTAGTGATAAAACATTAAAGCTAGTTCGTGAAGGTTTGTTTAAGGTTGTAAATGAGAAAAAAGGAACAGCTTGGTGGTATAGAGGTTTGGGAATTAGAATGTCAGGGAAAACGGGCACAAGTCAAGTTGTTAGAATGACTTCAGAACAACTTTTTTCCAAATGTGAAGATGTTGAGTATAAATATAGAAATCATGGGTTATTTGTTGGGTATGCTCCAAGAGATAATCCAAAGATTGTAGTTGCAACGATCATAGAGCATGGTTGTCATGGATCATCGACCGCTCCTATTGTTCGAAATGTAATTACTGATTATATGAGTAGGTACCACCCTGAATTATATAAAAAATATTATAAAGAAGATTGGGATAAGCTTAAAAAATATAGAAGCAAGCAAGCAGCTTTAAAAAAAGAAAAAGAGAATAAATTGATAGAGAGTCAATCAGAATAAAGGTTAATATGAATGCATCTCAGCTAGTAAATTTTTTAAAAAAATACGACTTTACTTTTTTTGCTACTGTAACAATGATTTTTATTATTGGTATTATTAATTTGTATTCAGCAACCCATGCTTCCAGCTCCATTTCAATGGCTAATTTATATAAAATTCAGTTAATGTGGTTTCTTGTTTCAATTACAGTTGGAGTAATTGTTAGTTTTATAAGTCCCAAGAATTATTTTAGAATGGCCTATCTTGTATATTATTTTAATATATTTCTTTTGATTCTGGTTTTGTTTTTAGGATACAAAGGAATGGGAGCTCAGAGATGGTTAATTTTAGGGCCAATAAGATTTCAGCCTTCAGAATTAATGAAATTATCGGTGATATTAGCATTATCAAGATGGTTTGCTCGAAATAATCCAGATCAGCATTTAGGACTTAAAGAGTTAATTATTCCATTTATTATTGCCGCTGTTCCAACTTTTTTAGTTATTGCTGAACCTGATTTAGGTACGGGTCTTATGCTTTTATTAATCTTTATTGTAATTTCCTACTATAAGAAATTAAAAGGTAGAACAATAGTTTTAATTGGTATTATTGCCTTATTGAGTGGAACCGTAATGTATAAATATGGATTGAAAAATTACCAAAGGAAGAGAATTTTAACCTTTCTTGATCCGAGTGCAGATGCTCGTGGGTCTGGTTATAATGCTATTCAATCTAAAATTGCTATTGGATCAGGACAGTTTTTAGGCAAGGGTTTTAGAAAGTCCTCCCAAGCTTCTTTAAATTACCTGCCAGAAAATCACACTGATTTTGTCTTTTCAATTTTTAATGAAGAGCATGGATTTTTGGGATCAGTTATTTTAATTAGTTTATATGTGATTTTATTTTTTAGATTTTTATGGCTCGCTTCGTCTGTAACAAATCTTTTTAACTCCATTGTTGTTGTTGGGATTTTTTCAGTCTTTTTTTGGCATACTTTTATAAATATGGGTATGGTTATGGGACTTTTACCTATTGTAGGATTGCCTCTTCCATATATGTCTTATGGGGGATCAAGTCTTCTGACATTTTCTATTGCTTGTGGAATTGCAACTTCAATAAGCAATTCTAGGACACTCTTTTAATTGGCAACATATTTGCATTTTTAGTTATTAATAACAGATGAATCTTTTATTAGGGGTTTATAGTGAGTAAATTGACTAAATTATTATCAATTGTAGCAATTTTAACCATTTTTACGAGTACTAGCGCTTTTGGATTTGAATTGGAAGATGGAAAAATT
>DAOVTR010000027.1 GCA_030633015.1 Bdellovibrionales bacterium | reverse complement strand
TACTCCTTGAGAAATATCAGACGATTGTTCATGTAAGGAGACGAGTACTGAACAAGAGTTTCCATCAAACCCCTTATCAGAATGATCATATCCAATGTCAATAATTTTATCTCGAACTATTTTTTGAATATTTACATAAGACTTTGTTCTTACTTCACCACTAATAATGGCCAGGCCAGTCTGCATCATTGTCTCACAGGCAACTCTTGAATTTGGATCTTGAGCAATCATAGCATCCAAAACAGAATCTGAAATTTGATCTGAAATTTTATCTGGATGGCCTTCAGTAACTGATTCTGAAGTAAAAATATAATCCTTAAGCATCTCTAACTCCCTATAGTATTAATTATTTAGTGAAACTAATATAGCCTATAATACTAATGAGGGCAACATTTATGGAATAGGATCAGCTTGAAAAAATTTAAACATATGAGGATTTCTATATTTATAAAAAACTTTTGTTGCCTTAGGCTTAACATAAATATGTTTCCCAATTTTTAATACTCGATAACTCCTATCATTAGGATCTTTAAAATCATAAAGATAGTAATATTTAGAACGATTATAAGATTTTTGTAGTGATGATTGCTTCAAAGCAATCTTTCCTGGCCGCTCAGCAATCTTGGAAAACCCCTTCCATATTTTGCCCATATCAAATCTTCCCAACATTGATTGACGAGAAAAATACCTAATTCCTTTAAATGCTACTTTAGATTTTCTTAATAAATCCAATGACATATTTAAATTTTCCTTTCTCAAAAATCTAGCAAGTCTATTTTGAGAAGGGCAGAACACTCTAATGTTTTGTCCAATAAAAAAATATGTAAATGAAAACTCTCCCGTTTTAAATAATACGTTTAACCAAGGATATTTGTTTGTTGTATTTTTTAAATAATCAGGCAAAAAGGGATACAAAAAATCATCTGGTAACAATGAATTATATTCCGAATCTGTGACTCTATTATAAACAACTCTGGCAACATCAGATCTTTCCAGCGCATCTCTCCCATCTAAGTTTCCAACTTCATTATATAAAATAGTCTCTAACACATATAATGCCTGCATTATATGTGATTGATTTGCTAAAAATTTATAAACCTGTGCTTGTCTTTTTAAGACAAAATGCTTTAACTCTTTGACAGAATCAACTCTATTTTTAATATATTTATCCTGATTGTTTAATGTGCCACTGGTTAGTTTTTGGTAAAAAACATATTTCCTATCAGTTCTTGCCAACCACTCTTTTTGTCTAACGAGTAAAAATCTTTTTCCTCTTTTTAAATATCGCAAAGTTTTTTTATGTATATAATCAATGTCATATCTAACATTTTCTGGAATAAAATCATAATTTTGAGAGAGCTCAATATACATGGTATCAATTACGGCACGAAACATAAGATCATTTCCAGTATTATTTGGATTTTGAGCACCATCTTCAACAATTTTTCGATGAAAATAAACTTCATTTCTCTGTCTTAAAAGCGCTGGAGCTTCTTTATTTTTTAAAAAATCATATTTTTCACTAAGTGCAAAATGGTTTACCGGAAACCTATAGCTTAAAAGGAATGGAATTATCTCGGTGAAATCAGTATATAGTTGCCTGAATCGAAGATATTCTAATTTTGACTTTGAAATAATTGCTGATTTTTGTTCACCCTTCTCATCCTCATCAAACTCTCTTTTGTATTTTAAAAGTAATTTTATACTTTTCTTCTGTTTTTTTATTGATGATCTAATCAATTTAAAACTAGCTCTTTTCTTTAAAAACAAGCTATTTTGTTTTATCCATATTTTTTTTTCTAGCATCATGGGAAGATGTTTTTTAATTACCCCATAATCAACTGAATCATTTTCAACTAAAGGGACGACATTTCCATCACCTCTAAACTTTCGATATAACTTCCAATAATCTTGCTCTACTCCATATCCACAAAACGAACTAGAAATTTTCTTATTAATTTTATAATACTCTTTAATATAATCAATATTTGTCTTTTTCTTGGAAATATTTAGATCAGAACAAAATGCAAAATTGATTATAAACATAAAACTAAAAAAAATAGAAACTAATTTATTGTACTTCATTTTTAAAATTTGTACTCCATAATCCTTTCATATTTCCATTACTCATAACTAAAACCAGTGTCGAGCTATTTGCTACCTCACTTAAAAATAACATAATCTGCCTTAAATCATTTAATACTATTGATTGGATTTCTAATTTAATCAGATCTTCACTTAAAACTTTACAATCTAAATTTTTATAATTAATAGCAGTTGTCTTAACTTCTGGTTTCACAATTGCTACTTGATCTGCCAATTGAAACGAATCCGGATAACTTCGTTGAAAAAGATCACTCCTGGCCGTAGCAGAAGTAGGCTCAAATAATACAACAATCTTTTTTCCTGGATACTTTATTTTTATAGATTCAAGTGTTGCTAAAATTGCTCTTGGATGATGAGCAAAGTCATCAATAATTATGGCCCCTTTATAAGACCCCTTTTCTTCTTGCCTTCTTTTTACAAGTGACAATTCTAAAACTGACTTTCTAATAAGGTTAAGTTCAAATTTTTCTTTAGAGGCAAATAAAATAACTGAAGATAAGTTATAGATATTATGCCTACCAACTAGATTGGTTTTAAATTCTTCCCACTTATTATCTATCAAAAGTTTAAACTCGGTATATGTTTGCTCCATTTTTGAAATGACAGGCCCCCCACCTCCACTACTAACATCACCATATCTAATAATACTTTTTTCATTTAAAATTTGATTACTATTTAGTAGCTCAACAGTTGCATCATAATCAACATTAGCAATTAATGAATTTAATTTCTCGGTTAAAATAAATTCAAACTCTTTTTTAATATCTTCTAAACTATCAAAAATATCACCATGATCAAACTCCAAGGAAGTTAATATCAAGTCTGTAATATAATATTTTCTAAATTTAGAAATTTTTTCAAAATAGGCACAATCATATTCATCCGATTCAATAAAAAAATATTCACCATCACCTAACTTAGATGACGGTCTCTCATCTAAGACTCCTCCAATAAAATATCCTGACTTTTTATCTAGTTTTTCAAAAACTTGTGTAAAAAGATACGTTGTGGTTGTTTTTCCATGGGTTCCCGATATTCCAACTACTTTTTTATACTCTTTTAAAACAAGTCCTCCAATGACAGATGGGAATGAAATATACGGAACTCCTAATTTTTCAATTTTAGTTGCATCTTTACTATTTCGAGGCACAACATTACCAACGACTATCAGATCAAATTCCTTATAAAAACCATCGTCTAACTCATCTAGATGATAGCAATCAATTTTTGATTTTTTTAAATACCAATCCATTGGTGGAGCAAAATTGATATCTCCACCCGTAACCCGAAAACCCTGCTCCTGTAAAAGACAAGCAGCTGCCCCCATTCCTGTTCCACATACTCTATAAAAAAATATTTTTTTAATCTTACCTTTATTAATACTGGCCCAAACATCGTCGACTTTATTAGTTAAATTCATGGTTTTAATATCCCTGTCAATATATAATTTCCAACGATTTTTCTTAAACTATTTAGTTTATCTCTTGAATAATAACTATCCCTGGTTGCATTTGATAATATTACATATCCAATGTTTCTATCTGGATCTGTCCAGATAGAAGTTCCTGTAAAACCAAGATGACCAAAAGTTAATACTCCAGCACTATCTCCCGCAAGAGATTCCTTGCTCGCTCGACTAGTATCCCATCCACACGAAAATCTATAATTGTGACTTTTTAGATCTCGAGTAACTGTTTTAATAAGATTCAATTCTTTATTAAATTTTAAGATCGTCTCGCTAACTCCTTTTATTGATCCAAATAGACCCGCGTGAGAACAAAACTGATTAATTAGATACGCATTCTCATCATTAACAACACCATTTATCTCATAACCTTTTCTAAATCCTGTATTGGGGCAAAAGAACTTTTCCGGAAGATCTTTCCAAAAATATATTTCATCACTCCAAAATGTAGATACTTTTTCTTGAAAATTATAGTCACTTTTTTTTTCAATTTCCAGCATCAATCTAAGTGCAGATAAATCAGAATAAACCGTTTCACTCTCAACAATTTTATAACTTAAAACTTGTTCCTTCCAACTATGCTTTGACAGTTTTGCCCATGAGGGTAGCCCTGCCCTATGATTTAATAATAACTTAAATGAATCATTAAATATTTCGGGGTTACTTAAATAAATTGCTGATAAAGTAAATGGCTTCGTCAAACTTGCAAGATCAAATAATAAATTATTTCCTAAAAAATATTTATTATTGTTAATTTGAAAAGAAGTATATTTATTTTGACTAAAATCAATCTTAGACACTGCCAAACTATCAAAATTAGCATCTTGTAAAAAAGTTAAACAAAACTGTTTAAGATCTTCCATTAATCTACAATTTATCTTTTAAAAAGGTGAACACCTTATCAATTGAGATACGATCTTGTTTCATGGTATCTCTATCTCTTATAGTCACGGCATTATCATCTAATGAGTCAAAATCTACAGTAATACAAAACGGGGTTCCAATTTCATCTTGTCTTCTATATCTTTTTCCAATTGACCCTGATGTATCATATTCAACCTTATAATGTTTCTGTAACTCTTCAAACAACTTACGAGAAGGGCCTTCCAGCTTATCCTTTTTAACCAACGGCAAGACTGCAACTTTAATAGGTGCCACGTTTGGATGAAACCTCATAACTGTTCGCTCGCGTTCCTTATCTCCTGCATTTTCAATTCTGTAAGCATCACATAAAACTGCTAAAATAGACCGATCAGATCCTACAGACGTTTCAATTACATATGGTGTATATTTTTTGTTTCCGTCTGCTTGATCAACATACATTAAATTTTTACCTGAAAACTTTTGATGCTGAGATAAATCAAAGTCTGTTCGAGAATGAATCCCTTCCATTTCTCCCCACCCCATAGGAAAATTGTATTCAATATCAACCGCAGCATCTGCATAATGGGCCAGTTTGTCTGCAGGGTGTGGTGCCCACTTAAGTCGATCCTCTCTAAGCCCATTATCTACATGCCATCTCCATCTAATTTCTTTCCATTTTTCCATAAAATCTTTTTGACTGCCAGGCTTTATAAAATATTGCATTTCCATCTGTTCAAATTCACGCATCCTAAATATAAAATTACCTGGTGTAATTTCATTTCGAAAAGCCTTGCCTATTTGAGCAATGCCAAATGGTATTTTTTTTCTCATTGTGTTTTGAATATTTAAAAAATTTACAAAAATCCCCTGACATGTTTCAGGTCTCAGATAAACTGTTGAAGAAGCATCTTCAAGTGCTCCCATCTGAGTCTTGAACATTAAATTAAATTCACGAGGCTCTGTAAAAGTATCTTTATTCCCACACTTAGGACATGGAGCAGTTAAATCAATTTGATCCTCTCTATATCTCGCCTTACAACTTTTACAATCAACAAGAGGATCTGAAAAATTATCAAGATGTCCAGACGCCTCCCAAACTGTCGGATGCATCAATATTGAAGCATCGACTCCTTCAATATCATCTCTATAGGTCATGGCCTTCCACCATCTTGACTGAATATTTTTTTTAAGCTCAATCCCCAAAGGGCCATAATCCCAACAAGAACTTATGCCCCCATATATTTCAGAACTTTGAAATATAAATCCCCTTCTTTTACATAAACTTGCCAAATCGGCCATGGTCTTGAGGTTAGTTTCTGACACGTTGCTCTCCTACTTTAAACTAAAGATATTTTTTGCTTAGTTTACCTTATTTATTGTATGTTTAACATATCAAAAAAACAGCTTTTATTGGATAAATTTTGTGAACAAAGATCATAAAATATTAATTGAACTTGAGAAAATTCAAGACCCATATAGTGGTCTTGGACAATTTTGTAAAAATTTAACAGATAAGCTTTTGGTTAATGAGCAAAACAGCAATATTTTTTATCCATATCTTCCTGAAAAAAAATTTAAACTGTTCAGCAATTTCAAATCAAAGTTAATAAGTTTAAATAAAATTCACCGAAATTTTTCCTTTTTAATGCCAAAATGTGATTTATGGCACGGTACTCATCAAGATACTAGATATGTTCCTCGAAAAAACGCTACGAAATTTATTTTAACTATTCATGATCTTAATTTCCTTCACGAAGGAATCTATAAAAAAAATCAAATTAAAAGACTTCGACTTAATCTTCAAAAAAAAATAAATAGAGCTGACGCATTAACTTTCATTTCAAACTTTACAAAAAATGAAGTTTTAAAAGAATTTAAAACTGATCCAACCAAACCTCAAGTAGTTATTTATAATGGTATGTCCAAACCAGCAGGCACTTCACAAAGGCCAAAAATAGATTTAACCTCCAAATTCTTTTTTACTATTGGTGCAATTTTGCCTAAAAAAAATTTTCATGTGCTTATTGAGCTCATAGAAAACCTAAAAGATTTTAATCTTGTCATTGCGGGATCTAAGTTTCACCCATACGCAAATGAAATTGAAGAGCTGATTAAAAAGAAAAAACTTCAAAATAAAATTTTCCTGCCAGGAACAATTACGGAGTTTGAAAAGAAATGGTTATTTGAACACTGCGAAGGACTCCTTTTCCCATCCACACTCGAGGGATTTGGTATACCAGTGATCGAAGCAATGAGTTTTGGAAAACCTGTATTTATCTCTAAGCTAACAAGCCTTCCTGAAATAGGAGGCAAAGAAGCATATTATTTTGATAACTTTAATAGCAAACACATGGAGTCAATTGTATTATATGGAATGAAAGATTACTCTAATAATCCAAACAAAGAACAGCAATTAAGAAATATTGCTTCAAAATTCAGTTGGGAAACAGCAGCTGACCAATACTGGAAACTATACAGACAACTTCTTTAATATTTTACCAATGTTTATTTTCTTCAAGTAATTTATAATTTAAAAGTATTTCTCCACTTGTGTTTCTAAGGGATTTTAATTTATGAGCATATTTATTATTGTCAATCAGATTATTCTCTTCAAAAGGATCATTTTTTAGATCAAATAACATTTCATAGGATTTTTTTAAATTCTTAATATATTTAAAATTATTATTAACTGCTGATATAAATATACCATTATAAGGTTGAACTAAAAAAACATTCTTTTTACTATGATCTTTCTGAAATAGAGATTTTCCTGAATAATGCGAACTTCCAGATATCCCCAGCAAATCCATAATCGTTAAAGGAATATCCAACTGTGAATAAAAATAATCTTCCTTTAAAACTGGCTTAATAACATCTTTCCAATAAACAATTAAGGGAGTTTTAAAATTACCGTTATATCCACTTACATGATTATTAAAAACACCATGTTCTCCCACAGGGTATCCATGATCTCCCATAATAAGAAGAACAGTATTTTCAGAAATATCACTTAAAAAGAACTCTTCCAAAAAAGTTTTAAGATATCTATCTGCCGCATTAATTGCATTAATATAGTTTTTATAACTATTTCTACCCTTGTATTTATATATTTTCTTTTCACTTTCCGGAAGATGTCTAAAGGCCATATGACTTGATACGGTTAACAAGCTTACAAAAAAAGGTCTCTTATCATTTTCACTACTTTTTTTTAAATATCCAAAAAAGCGTTTATAATAAATGTCATCCTGAAGGCCCCAACCCCAGTACTTTTCTTTGTCTCCTTTTTGTAAATGTTTATGAACTGTATCCACTGTTTCAAAACCAATTTTACTTAAGAATGTTTTTTTATTACCAAATGATAAATCACGATAAGCCTGAAAAAAGATAGTATTATAACCTTGCTCTTTTAAAACTTCAGGAACACATCTAAAATTATTATTGGGAAACTCATAAAAGATGGACTTTTTAACACTCGGAATAATTCCACAGAAGCTAGCAATAAGCCCTCTCTCTGTCTGAATAGAATTCCCTAGAAAGTTAGGATAAAACAGACTCTTTTGACTTAACTGATTAAAATTTGGAAGTATCTGCTTTTTAGAATTTCGGGCCAACTGTTGTACTAAATTTCCATTAAGTGATTCAATAAATAACATAATAACATTAGGTCTTTTATTGAAGCGTGGCTTTTTAAAAGCAAAATTCTTTTTAAAATAACCTGACTTGGAATCAATAGTTGCAAGAATTGGGTGGTCAAAAATTTCGTGCCTCCCCACTCCAAAAAAAGATCTAACTAAAGAAATTGTTGGATCATAACCTTTTGTTTGTCCCCAAATCAAGGCAAGGTAAAACACTATATATAATATGCCTTTGGGAAAAAAATGGATTGTTTTTTTTGAAAATGACTTGAATTTATATTCTAAAAAAATAAACAGCAGTAATAGGACTCCAGATATATGAAAAAACGTTTCGCCCATTTTGTTTTTAATTACTACCCATGATTCACTATAAAGCAACAAATCCTTATTGGTACTAAAAAGATCCATATCAAATGGTTCTGCAACTTTTTTGATATACCATAAATATGCAAATACAATAATTATAAATATGTAATTTACAAAAAAGTTAATATATCTCATTCGAATCAAGCCAATGGATGATGAGATAAAATACAAACTAAAAAAACTAAATAAAACATTCAAGATTATAAAGAAATCAAAACTAAGTATCTGATGACCAATAATATGTAAGTAGACTAAAAAAATAAAATGAATGATTAATATAAACGCAGTTGAAAACGATAATTCTTTACAAATAAAGCTATAAAAAGTTTTCAATTTATTTAACCTGTTTATAATTTTTAAATTCTCCTGGCCGATAGTCTGTTGCTTTCTCAATCATATCTGAAATAAAAAGACCTATATAGACAAAGAAAAGCTTAAAAGAAAAGTCTAACTTCAGTGAAAAAAAGTCAATTGAGTTTTTATGTGTACTAATCCAAGACTTCATTATCTGAGGATGGGTTTTTTTAAATCTTCTCATTCCCCAGACTTTGGTATATTTAAAGTTTTTATTAACACCTTTATCATCATGATATAGCTTATCCATCTGATGAACTTTTTCAGTCATTATTTGCTCTTTTCTGGCCCAGCCATAATGCATTATCTTGGCATTGATCCTTTTTGCATTTATTTTTTTTTCATTTGTAAATCTGAACCCCTGAGCGTCGAGCCAACTAACAATACCCATATTATTTTTAATGGCCCTAACCTCACGGCGATAAATATTTCTGGTATATTTATAAATATCTACGTTTCCATAAAAATGAATATAATCAAATATTAATCCCTGAATTGATTTATCGTTTGAAAGATCAATGTAACCATCATTTATGGCCTTTAAATCATTTTCGTGAATAACTTCGTCTCCTTGAATATACTGACAAATTTCTCCACTACATTTTTGGAGCGCAATATTAGTTTGTTCTGATAGTATTTTTCCACTTTCCCTTAGAGATGGATCCCACCATGATTTTATAAATTTAAATTTGGAATGATTAAAAACGTCAGTCAAATACTCATATGTTCCATCATCTTTCAATAAATTTTTATCATCAAAACCAACATTTATAATTATTTCGTCGCAGAGAGGCTCTATACTTTCAATACTTTCTTTAATTGGATACCCTAAAGATATTCCATGTTTGATGAATGTGAACCCTGAAACGAATGATTTTGCCATATGTTACCTTAAACTAATTAATTTATAGTAAATGAACTATCTATAAAATTAAAGATAATGTTTTAAATGATTTTCTTTCAATGCCAAATTGATAGCAAAAATAATTTAATAATGCCACCACATGAGTTCGGTCATAACTCTTTTGAAATAAAAAATCTTGATATTTACTCTTTATTACCTGAAGAAAAAAGTCAAAAAGATCCTGATCAACTCTCATTGCGTTAAAATTAACCTGATCTCCACTTGAACAATTTTCACAGATAAACCCTCCATGCTCAGGAGCAAGACACACCGGAAGCCCGCCGGCGCCGACCGGCGTGGTGGGAGCAGATAAAGGGGATGGACCCGACCCAGTTGGTATTTGTGGATGAGAGCGGGGTTACCACAGAGATGACCCGGCGCTAGGGTCGCGCGCCACGCGGGGTGCGGGAAGCCACGCCCGCTGGTCACTGGAGCACCCTCACCGTGCTGGGCGCTATGACCCGCCAAGGACTGCTCGCCACCCTG
>DAOVTR010000011.1 GCA_030633015.1 Bdellovibrionales bacterium | reverse complement strand
TTTCAACCACTGATCCAAGACGTGCTCAATTTCACCGCTTAAATAATCTTTTATCTAATACCAGATACTTTTATCGAATGGTAAATATATATGATACAGGCATCGTAAGAAGTGAAATTTTAGAGTTTCAAACGGATTCAGTCTCATCTGCAATTGAATTTCCAGGTGGAGCGGTTAGCTCGGCTCCTTATACACTATCTCAAAATGGAGCAACCTATATTTTAACGGAGGATATCTCTGTTGCTGGTCACGGAATAAATATTACAGGATCAGATATAGTTTTAGATTTAAATGGTCATACGGTTAGCTTTGGTAACTCGATTTCCACACAAGTTTTTGGTGTAAGAGTTAGTGGTTCTGGCACTATTGTTGTTAAAAATGGCCATATAGTTCAAGGAGGCATTTCAGGAGATTATTCAAGCGCCATCGAATCTAGATGGAGATCCCATCCTCTTGAGGTCTATGGGATTTCAACGGATGTTTCAGCTCCTAATGCGTATCCCATGCGTCTTTTTGGTTCGGCAACAAATGTTTCAATTCATCATAATAATTTTTTTAGTTCAGTTACAGAACTAGAAAGTAGACATTATCCAGGTAATGATCTTTTAAAAGTTGATAGTAGTGGGCCTAATATAAGAATTTATGACAATCTATTTACTCAGGGAACTCATCGAGCACTAACAGTTTCTGGAACTGGTTCTGACGTTGAAATATCTTATAATGACATTGCCCATCATGCCCGTTTTGTAAATGGGTATGCATTTTCTCTTGGAGTTTCAGGAGGAAATATTAATGTGCACCATAATAGTGTTACTTCAACTGGAAGGGGGGTACATCTTTCTGGAAGAGATATAACTTATCATGATAACTATATGATGATCAAAGGGCATATGACCCTTTCTGATCTACCGGCCAATACTTATCCGTTTATTGAGAGAATGGTTGAACTACATGGAATAAAATTTGAAGGTAGCAATTCAACTGGTAACACAGTCTATAATAACTATGTTGAGATAAATCAATATTTACCAGATGAGACATATGAGTATGTTCCGGCAACTCCTCTTAATATTGCTTGCTACAATCCTAATGCAAGAAATGATATTTACAATAATACCTTCGTCGCTAAAACTCATTATGCTAATACTAGACATGGTGGGTATGGAGATTCGGGGCAGTGGGCATCGGCCATCTATTTTGTAGCAATGGATAAAGGAGCTGCAAGTTCAGGAAGTTATTCTGCAAATATTCATGATAATCAGTTTATTTCTAACGATCTTTTTATAAGTTCAACTGGAACTTTGAATATGACTATCTTGATGAATAATAATAGTTTTAATCTACCTTCACTTCCATTGCCGACTAACTCACGGATTGATTTTAGAAATATAAGCTCAAGTTATATAACTCAATTTCAAGATGGAAATTTATTTCAATAGTATTTCGCAATCGGGAAGAAAAAAGAGGGCATCTTCGATGGAACTTATAACTGTCTTTTTAATACTATCTTTTAAAGGAATATCTTGATCACTTCGCTCTTTTGCTAGCGCAATATTGCCATTTTCACTTGTTGAATCTTTAACTAATATTTTTATGCTGGAAATTGAGTGATAAGTCCATCTGTTAGTTGCTTTATCTTTTTTTCCAGTCATATTTGAAATTAAAATAGTATAAAGATCTCCATCTTTTAGATCACTATATTTTATTTTTCCTGCAGAGGTATAGTTTTTAATTTTAAAAAGATCGTTAATTACAGGGTATTTAGACCAGTCATATTTTTTTGTTTCACCAGTGTTAGTAATGAATACAGTTCCGTAAGAGTAGATTTTACAATTTTCATGGGTGATTGTTGTAGCGAAACTTTGAAAGATCAATATGTTGAGAATTATAAATATAAATATTTTCATTTCTATTCCTTATTAATTTTTTGTTCAAACATCCATAGAGCACATTGATATTTTGCCGCCTTTCTATTTAGTAAAATGCAATCAAATAGGTCCACTTCATCATTAAATCCAAGTTGTCTATTGGCCTCATGAAAACACTCTAATCCAAGGTTTTGTCTTGACTGGCCTCCTGTATGACAGATCTTGATTGCAATTTCATAAAAATTTAATGACTCAATATTTTTAATGCCCTCTCTACATATTTTAGGAGCAATAGTATTGGGACTTAGGGCCTCGCAGAGGTTATATGCATAGTCTTGTTTTGATGAGTCAATGGCATTAGCAGCACTCATTAGTAAAAGAGTAGTCGCTAGTGTTAAAAATATTTTAAACATAAGATTCTCCTAATATAAAAAATGCATACTACCATATTTAAGGAGTAGATAAATAACATAAGACGCACTGTGTAAAAATGAGTCGATTTTTTAGGCTTTTTTTTGACCATACTCTCAAATTATCGTAGTTTTATAGGTCAGTTATAATCTTTTTAGGGAGATACAGATGGACAACTATAATAAATTATTAGCAGCCAAAATTGATCATACACTTCTAGGACTGGATGCGACTGAGCAACAGTTAAAAAAAATATGTTCAGAGGCCTTAAAATATCAGTTTGCAACAGTTTGCGTAAGGGTTGAAAATATATCATTAGTAAAAAGCGAACTTGCTAGTTCAAGTGTTAAACCAATTGCAGTGGTTGGATTTCCAACAGGTCTTGAAAGCACTGAGCAGAAAGTTAAAGAGACAATAGATGCAATAAATTTTGGAGCTCAAGAAATTGACATGGTTATTAATTTAGAAATGATAAGAGAAAAAAAATATGATCAAGCACTAGAAGATATTAAAGAGATTGTTAAGGCCGCAGGATCTATTCCAGTAAAAGTTATTATTGAGGCCTCCGATTTAGAAGATTATCAAAAAATAGTTGCTTGTACACTTTCGAAATTAGCAGGAGCCGCTTTTGTTAAAACTTCCACAGGATTTGGGAAAGGTGGTGCCACAGTTGAAGATGTAAAATTAATGAGAAAGGTTGTAGGAGACCAACTGCAAGTTAAGGCCTCTGGCGGTATTAGAACGACACAAGATGCTTTTAATATGACAGAAGCAGGAGCAGATAGAATTGGAGCTTCTGCAAGTATTGCTATTGTGACCGGAGATTTTTCAGCGAAGTCGGACTATTAATTATGGCACTAAATGAAAATAAAATGGCCTACGCAAAACTTATTGAGATTTTAGATGAGCAAAAGATTAAGACGTGGTTTGATATGGGGATTTTCCTCGATACTCTAAAAGATAATCGTAAAGATAAATTTATTTTAAAAACTCCCTTGCAACTTAAAAAGAAAGTAGCAAAGGGAATTGGATTTATAACTTTTGATTATGGAATTGATGGAGTCTCTATTGAGATTGCAAAGTACGCTAAAGCATTTGAAAAACTTTTTGCGAGTGAGTTTTCTCAAAAAGTTCCTATCCATTTTATTGGAGGAACTTTTTTTAAAGAAACAGATACAATCTTAGAAAAGAGATGGAGTAAAAAACAAATTAGTCTGGTTAATGGTTTTGGTGATGCTTGGGATGGTTACAATGAAATGTTTCATACTCGTCTAGCGAGGGGAAGTAAGCAGTATAATAAGCTTGCACTGAAAATATGGGATCAGACTAAGGATCTTTGTAGAGAAATTGGACAATATATTATTGATGAAGATATTTATCTATTGGTTCCAGTAAATTGTGTATCAAATCCAGGTAATATTTCACTGGCCTATTGTATTGCAATTCTATCAGAGTTTATGGATATTAAAGTTCTTGCAAGTCATCATGATTTTTACTGGGAAGATGGCAAAAAAAGAGAGGATAGAAATCAAGAT
The DNA here is from genome assembly GCA_030633015.1 of Bdellovibrionales bacterium. Next base: position 9,148 of record DAOVTR010000011.1, on the reverse strand, counting down.
CAAGAGCTTGGTTTAAGAGATCACTTTTTTGAAAATGCTCATATTGGAGAGGTGTTTTCTTTATTAGAGGTCCTTTATCCTTGGGATGGCCCTAATTGGTTGCATACGACAATAAATGCCTTTCAAAGGGAGACACTGATTGGTGAGTATGGCATGAACCCCATCAGTATTAAAAGAATGCCAACGAGTATTAATCTAAAAAAATATCGAGGTTTAGATAGTAATGAAAGAAAGGATGTTTTAAAAAAGCTTAATTTAATGTTTTCCTCAGGTGATACTAAAATTATTGCAACAAATATATTTGATCAAGATATTGACTGTTCAAATATTGGTCATTTGGGGTGTGCGAGGATATTTGCTGGCGAAAGAAATATTGAATTTAATTTTCGAAAAGATAATCTGCTTTTTTTACAACCAACTCGAATTATTAAAAGGAAAAGAATTGAGCTGGATTTTGTTTTAGTAGAGTCTTTTTTAAAAAACAAAAAGTTTGCTCAGTTTTTTAATGATAATGAACATCTGAGTCTTACTGTTTTTATAACTGGTCCAATCGCAAACGGAAATGATCAGTATTTTAATTATTTAATTTCGGAGTTTAAAAGTTTCATTGAAAGAGTTGATCCGTTATACAAACGAAGAATATTTTTGGCATGCTCATTTGGATTAGAAAATAAACAAATCATAAGAGACTGTGGTCTGACCGATGTTTCAGTTGAACAGATGTATGGAGTTGCATCACTAACTCTTCTCCCAAGTAAAACTGAAGGTAGAGGGCTGCCAATCATTGAAAGTTGTTCATCGGGAGTTCCAATCGTTTGCAATCGATATACTCCGGAATATGTTTTTTCTGATGTTATCGGTGAGAATTTAAGTAGTGATAATCGTTTTAAAGTTTTTGAATTTACAAATCAAGAATTTACTGATGAATTGATTGAAGAATTAACTTATCTTTTTATTGATCCTACTTCCATGCGGAAAGTTATTAAACATAATAGAAATGTAGTTAAAAAAAGATTTAGTAATCAGCACTTAATAAGGGTTTTAGATAGTTGTCTGCTTCGTCTATGGCAAAAAGCTCTTCCTGAAAAGAAAGTTATTGATAACGTAATAAATGGGTTTAAAGTACATAAGAAAATAAGTAAAAAAGATAAATTATTTCAAGAGCTTGTTGTATCTAAAAATAGATCTTATCTTCCAGGTTATTCTTATATCGAATATATGATCCTACTCAAGTCTCTTATCGACCCAAGTTTTTTTAGAAATGAAGAGATGCTTATGCGTGGTCGTATAATGATGTTTGCTGAGAAATTAATGGACCTGTTTGTTATTGGAGATAAATATAAAAAAGAGGATAGAATTATTTTCTATAAGCATTTAGATGTGCTTTTTAGTTATTATAAGGGAAAAGACCAACTTGCGATTGATCACTCTTTAAGCTACAGGCATAGGCATAGAAGACACTATCCTTTTCGTAAATTAACTGAGCAGGAGTTGTGTGGGGTAGTTGGTATTATATTTAGAAATGTGTTTAAAGGTCGAGCTTTCCCAAACACAGAAAGAGTAATTCGAGGGCATTTTAAAAATCTTAAAAGTGCAATTATGCAGTTGATTGGGACAACTAATGATGAGTTTGCTATAGACTTCTCTAAAAGATTGGCCAATGATCTTTTGGCGATGAAATCAGTCGCACTTTTTCCTGGATTTGCATATAAGCTAGAGACAAATATTTTTGTTTTAAATGTTTTCAAGTCGCGAATGGGGATCTCTCTTGATGAAGATCTTACGAAAGAGGTAATTAAGTCTAAAAAAGATATTACTCCTAAAATTTATATTTTTTTAAGAGAGCATCCCCTCGATGATATATCTTACGATAGTTACCTCAATTGGCTTGAAACAAAGGCATTAAAAGAGATTAAATGTTTATACGATTATGGATTGCTTGAAGTAATTAAGGCATCAAATATTTCTAGCGGAGTTCATTTGGGACAGCTTGATCATCAAACTATTTTGAAATTATTAGAAGTTAAAGATAGTCGTGGTATTGTTATTTCAAGTGGTGAAAATAGCTTCATGTTAGATATGATTGATATTGATTCTTATCGTTTTGGTAAAGTTAAAAATTTCGTAAATGCAAATTTTATGGGGCTTTCTCTTGGTGACTCATATTTACAGTGGGTTCCTGCAGGATTAAAACCATCCTTAGCTTATCCAACTCCAATTCAGACACCTAAAGATTTTGCAGATGTTCTTCAAAGTCCACTCTACGATAAATGTGTTAAGAAATTTGGAGAGAGAGGAGTGTTGAGTGAACTTAGAGATGATGCTGATCAGTTTGGTAGTCCTATAAAAAATGTATTAACTGATATGATTGAAAAAGATAAATCTAAAAGTTTAGATCAGGTTTATTCTACTCCTATTAATGGAATTTATGATGATGATTTGCCTTGGTCAGGGGCCTTTGCCAAAATTGAACTGTCAAAAAGTATTTGGAGTTTTTACACCCAATCGTCTGGAGCGAAAGGTAAAACAGTTTTGAAGCTGATAAAAGATTTTGAAAAATCAAAAGGAAGTAAAGTTAGTTTTGCTTGGAATGGTGGTTATATTTTAAATAATGAGTTGGTTGGCAAATTGGGGCTTCCTGAAGCATTTATTGGATCACCACTTGGATTTATGTGTGAAAATAAAAAAATTCTAAGTCTTCCTTTATATAATAAAGCTGCATTTTTAATTGATAAAAATGGAGCTATTCGTTTGGAAAGAATTAATCTAAATCAAGGATTGGAGATCAAATTTAATGATCGAACAATTATTTGCAAATCACATTTTAGAAATAGTTTGAACCCCGAAAATAATATTGCTTACTACGATTTGATGTATGAAAAAACAAAAATTATAGCAAAAGATAGAATTATATATAGATTTGTTGGAAATAGCTTGATTGAAATTATCGACGATCAATTGGATATTTCAGTTTTGCCAGTAGGTATGACTCTCTCTGTTCCAAAATCAAAAAAGATAAAAAATATTAAAGTTGGTGATATAGTTGATTTTAAAATTTATGGATTAGAAGATGTTACTGACGCCATTGAAGCAGGGCCCATGCTAGTACAAAACGGTAAAGTTAGTATTGATATGGAGTTGGAAGGTTGGAAAAGTGATAATTCTATTGCAACTCAAGCTGCAAGATTGGATTATTTAGATATGAGAGGCCCTAAGATAGGTGTTGGACTGTCTGATAAAAATGAGCTTTTAATAATTGCGATAAATGGACGAATTAGGGAGTCAGTAGGTGCTACTCATGTTGATCTTGCCAATACTCTCATTAAATATGGTGCCAAACATGCTATGGGGTTTGATCCAGGTGGATCAGTAACTTTGGTTATCGGTAAAAAGCAGCTTAATATCTCACCTTATAATCCAGAATATGAGTCAAATATTTACTCATTGAAGCCTACTCCCAGAATTGTTGGGAATGCCATTTTGGGAACCCCGAGTAATTAACTCAACCTTCTTGCAATAGTCTTAATATTCTCAGTCGCTGACCGATAAATTATGTTAGTGGAGGGGATTTTATGTCAAAAAAAATATTGTCAATTTTTTCTGTGTTACTTATTGTTTTTTCTATTTTTTATTTTGTTGTTAGGGATAGTCCAAGGGGACCTGCTTCAGATACAACAAGTGGAGAGATGAGTGTTTTATATGATAAGTTTACTCGCTTTGCAACTTTATCACCACATGTTCAAATTGAAGAACCTGTTTTAAAACAAAATAATGATAGTGAGTATCTAACAGAAGTTTTTAAAATCTTAATGGACGAAGCTGATAAAACTAGTGAACGATTTGCTTTTAAAAACAGTCAGTTTTTAAAAAATATATTTAGGCTTGCTACACTTTCAATTCCCTTTCATGAAAGTAGCTTAATTCATTTTAGACAAGCAGAAATTTCAATGTGTGACGATACCGCAAATTCTTTTAAGAAAATTAAAAATAGTATGAACGAAAATTCTGATTTGAAGTCAATATATACAGGCTTTATAAATACGCTCGAAGCCCCCTTTCCCAAGTGTTGGGAGCTACCAAAGCTTTTAGATAGTCACCAGAAAACAGATCTTAAACAAATATTTATGTCAAATGATCTGAGTGATATGGGGATGATGCAAATTAATTTTAAGGCCCATCCTGAGTTTTTCTTAAGAGGAGGGATTTTTCATTTAGATTATACAATTAGATATACAATGGAGATGATTGCTAAAGGTCTTGAGAGGTTAAGCCAAAATGCTGGACAATATAAGTGTTTAAAAAATCCAGAAACTTTTCATACAAATTTAGTTAGAAGTGTTTGGGCCAGTTCATATAATGGGTATGGAAGATCTGAAAGAGCAGTTTGTCGCTATAACTATCCTGATCATTTATATTATAGTAACGACGTCATGTTTCAGAAGAATTTAAAACATATTATAAACTCAGAAAATAGTTTATATAGAAAGTTTTTAATGCCTACTCAAAGAGAGCAGTTTATAAAGTTATTAAGTGATCTTGAAAAAAACTCTCAGTCCTATATTGCTAGTTTGAAAGGATATAGATCCAAAGTAGTAAAAGAGATCGCCTCTCAATATGCACTGAGTACAGACGAAATCTTCGTTTTAAATGGCCCCAAATTAAATATCAGAGTTGGAATCGGGGCGGATAAGAAAAAATGTGGTACTTTAGAGATGGTCTCTTCTGAAGATCCTTTGCGGTTTAAAGTACTTGCTAAATCATCAGATGATAAATGGTTAAAAATAAAAAACGAAGGATTTGATGAGTATCTCCTGCCTGATCAAGAATGTGTAGAAAAAGATTTTTTTTGGATATGGAAAAATACAACGATTTCTCTTAATAGTTTTAAGTATGGCTTCGGAGGGATTATAAATGGAAAGGTTGCCAATATTTATGATACAAAAGATGGCGATACTGTAATTCACAAGTTATCTGGAGGTGTGAAAGTTACAGTTATAAATAGAGTATTACTTAGGGATTCAGGTGAGAAAAGATATTTAATTACTTATAAAAAAAGAGAGGCTAATTCATTAGGAAGAAAGGTATTGAAAACAAAGTCGGGTTGGATTCATGCTTCCAAAATCATGTTATAGGCCAGGGTACAAATTATGAGATATTTTATTAGTATCAGTGTATTGTTAATTTTAAGTATTGGGATAACGTTTTTATTTAATAGCGAGCAATTGTCACTATCAAGCGAAGAAATTCAAAAAGAGATTAATGGTCAAGAAAAAATTAAGCAAGATATTCAAGAAAAAATAAAATATCATAGGGATACTCTGATAGTTAAAAGTAGCAATAAAGTAAGTAAGTTTGATGAGGATACAAAGAAAATTATGTTTCCTCCACAGTTAGATATAAAAAAATGGTTGCAAGTTAATAGATCAAATATTAAAAAATATATTCCGAAGGCAATTGTTGCAGCAACAGAGTTGTCTAGTTGTATAAGTGAGAAAGAGTGTGTCGAGAATCCCGAAGGGATGGGTAATGGATATGATCCCAATAATAGTTTTTATCATCGGGCATTAGTTAGAACTCTTAAAGTTATTAAACAAGCAAGTATTTGGGGAGAGATAAAACTATCTAAAGATTATAGCGTTGATCAAGCTATAAAACAGTTTGATATTGACAATGATCAGGTTAGAGAAAATGCTATATGGCTTGCAACAGAAAGAGAGTTAACAGATGAACAGTTTAGAAATTTAATTGCAAGATCTGAAAGATTGACTGGAACTTCCAGAGGATATTTATTAGAGCGTTTGGCACTTACTGAGTTAAATAATGCAAGACGGGTGCTACTTTTTGACAGCGTTGTGGAGACTGTTGCTCAGGTAGATGGGTTTACAGCGCTTTATATTATTAAAAATTTAAAGTATCTCTCTTTAAAAGAGGAAGAGTTTTTAAGAGTAGTAGAAGAGGTAAAAGAGATTAGAAATGATCCAGCGAGACTTTTAAATTTTCAAACTATTTATAGTGAGCTTTTTGATTTTGCAGAATCCAATGGTATTGAATTTGAAATTTAATCTTTATAAGTAGCTAGTGCACTTTTTAAAATATTCATTGCTTTTTTTGTTTTTTGCTCATTAAGTACAAAAGCGATGCGTACTTCATCAAGACCTAGTCCTGGGGTATTATAGAAACCATTGGCCGGAGCCAGCATTACTGTTTCACCATCAACATGAAAATCAGTTAAAAGCCATTTAACAAAATTTTCTGCGTTAGTTACTGGAAGTTTTACTATGATATAAAATGCACCGTTAGGCACTTTAAACTTAACGCCTTCCATCTCTTGCAAAGCGCTGGTAACAATATCTCTTCTATTTTTATATTCTGCTAAAATTTTAGAAAAATATGAATCATCTAGTTCAATGGACGGGATTGCTAAAATTTGCTCTAGAGTAGGAGCACACAATCTTGCTTGAGCATAGGAGAGGGCCGCTTTCATGACCTGTTTGTTTTTAGATACAAGAGTACCTATTCTCGCTCCACATGAGCTAAATCTTTTGGAGATACTATCCATTACCACTACGCGATCTTCTATCTGTTTAAAGTCTAAAATACTGGTATGTTTTTCACCACTGAAGATAAACTCTCTATAGACCTCATCACCTAAAATAAAGAGGTCATGTTTTTGTGCCAAGTTGGCAATCTTTGTAAGTTGTTCTTTATTGTACACCTTACCAGTTGGATTATTTGGATTACAAATCATTATGGCACGGGTTTTAGACCCAATTACTTTTTCAATCTCTTCAACAGAAGGTAGCTCCCAGTCATCTTCAAGCTTTGTTGTTAGAGGTTTAACTTTTACTCCTGCTGCAACAGCGAATCCATTGTAATTAGCATAAAAAGGTTCAGGAATGATTATCTCATCTCCCGGATCCATACAAACTACTAATGCCATAATAATTGCTTCTGATCCACCAGTTGTCACAATAATATTATCTCTTGTAAGTTCAATTTTATGTCTACGGTAGTATGAAATAAGAGCATCTTGATATTCAGGAAGTCCTTGGCTAGGCCCATAAGCTATAACTTTACTGTCAAAATTCTTGACTGCTTTAAGCATATTGGGAGGAGTTTCAATATCAGGTTGGCCAATATTTAGGTGATAAATTGTTTTGCCATCTTTTTTTGCCTGATCAGCGAACCCCTGTAGTTTTCTTATGGGGGATGCAGGCATATTAGCGCCTCTGCTAGAAATTTTAAGCATAGATTTTTCCTTGTTTAAAAAATTCTCCATATTTTTTTTGAGCTAAGTTCTGTATAGAGAGGATCAAAAGCATTTGGTGTTCGTCCAAAACAGATTCCCATCTCTTCATATAGAGCAATTTCAGCAAGATCTACATGTCTTTGTTTTATGGCATCTGTTGTTTTCATAAATAGTATTTCTCTACCGTATACACCCGCAACAGTGACACCAGTTTTTCCGTCCTCTAGAAGTTTTATTGCAGCTCCACCAACACTTTTTCCAAAAGCAACATCATAACTTGAACTTCCACCACTTCTAACAAGATGTCCTGGATTTACTTCTCTAATTTCAGGTCGTTCGTAAAGACCTTCAACATATTGTCCTACTGATTTCATAAATTTAGGAATTTCATCATCTTCAAGAAGTCTTTTTTCTAGTTGTTCTCTTACATATTTAGCAGCACCAGATAGTTTTTTATGGCCAAAAGAATCCTTTGTGTGGTCGTTATCAGTAAGATGCTCACCTTTGATAGACTTAATACCCTCAGCAACAATAATTACATATGTTCCAGCTTTCACGTCACTGCTTAAAACTCTTTTTGTGAACACTTTTTTATAATGCTCATAAACAATATCAAAATCAACAGGGATCTCTGGGATTAAGATACAATCAGCATCAGCTCCAACTCCACCTCTAAAAGCAGTATGACCTGCGTATCTACCAAAAACTTCCAAAACGATTGCTCTGTTATGACTTAGTCCAGTTGTTTTTAACTCTTCTGCAAACTGTGAAATCCTATTAATTGTAGAATCTCCACCAACTGAATAGGTTTGAAGATCAAGATCCATTGTTTTAGGTGCATGAACGCAGGGAATTCCATTGGCATCCAAATCAACAATTACAGATCCAGTATCATCACCACCTGAAATGACTAATCCATCAATTTGAAATCGTTGTAATCCCTCTTTAATAATTTCATATTTTTTAGGATCTTGAATATTTCTTATTTTAACCCTACTATGTCCAGCTTCTGAGCCTGCTAGTGCAGAGTGAACGCGGTCAACTCGATCAAAATCAAGTTCAGTAAGCTTATCACAAGTTTTTAGGTTATAAAGACCAGCATAACCGTTAGGAATGACAAATAGTTTAGTTCCATTGTGATGCGCCATTCTTGCTGCACCATTTATGACTGCATTTAGCCCACCGCAATCACCTCCACTAGTAATAATTCCCACATTTTTCATATTTGGCATGATTCCTCCCTTGAATTTTCAGGTTGCATACTTTAACTATAAATTAATAAAAGTTTGGTCATTATATGTACAGATAATTTTGTTAATATGCCCATAATTAAGGAGATAAATGTGTCAAAAATTGTAAAAAGGTTAATTGATTTTATTGATAAATCACCAACTCCATATCATGCAGTTAGCAATTTAGAAAAAATGTTAATGACCGCAAAATTTATAAGGTTAGAGGAAGGTGACAGTTGGGACCTTAAGGATAAATTAGGTTATTATATTATAAGGGATGATTCATCAATTATAGCATTTAGATTAAATAGAAAAAATTATATTGAAACAGGTATAAAAATGGTTGGCGCCCATACAGATAGTCCTGCTCTTAAGGTAAAGCCAAATGTAGAGTTAAAATCAAATAATACTTTGCAATTTGCGGTTGAGCCATATGGCGGAATGCTTTTAAATACTTGGTTTGATCGTGATCTCTCTCTGGCCGGAAGAGTTGTAGGAGAAGATGGAGCTGGAAAGCTAAAGTCTGTGTTAGTAAATTTGGCCACTCCGATTGCAACGGTACCAAGCGTCGCAATTCATTTAGATCGAAAAGCAAATGAAAATAGATCTATTAATAAGCAAAGTGATCTTCCTCCTTTGATTTGTAATATTGAAGATGGTGAAGATA
>DAOVTR010000356.1 GCA_030633015.1 Bdellovibrionales bacterium | reverse complement strand
TAAAAGAAGGTGATTTAGAAAAAGGTGAGTTAAGAGATATTAAGGATATAATAAAAAGTTCTAATAATAATATATTCATTTATTCTTTTGTTTCCATTCTGATAATTTTATTTTTGGGTATGTTATATTTTTATTTGAAAAAGAAAAAAAGATTACTTCCAATTGAGGTTGTTGCTCCTCACGTTTTAGCATTGGATGCTTTAGAGCAATTAGAGTATTTAGATCTGAGCAATGAAGTTGCAATTAAAAAGTATCATTTTTCTCTATCTGATATTATTAGAACTTATTTTGAAGCCATTTCAAATATTAACGTTACGGATATGACTTTTGACGAAATTAAGAGATCTATTTCGAATTATGATGGTTTAGCGCAAGATCAGAGAAAGAGATTATTAAGTGTTCTATCTAATACCGATGTTGTTAAATTTACAGATCAGTTGGCTGATAGTGAACATTCCGAGCAGGAATATAAAAATGTTAAACAATTCATAGTTGAAACCATGCCTAAACAAGATGATGATCAAGAGAGTGTTATATGATCAGGTTGGCCGATCCATATTTATTGTTACTATTAATACCAGCAGTCTCGATCTTTTTCTTTAGCAGGGAAACAACTGGACGTATTCGGTTTTCAAATATTAAGATTTTAAAAGAAGTTGTTGGAAATAATACTATTAATCCTAAGCTTATTTTAAAATTTATCCGTTTTATTGTTTTAGTTTTTTTAATTTTTGCCATAAGTCGTCCACAGTCAGGCCGCAAATTCACAGAAGTTACATCTGAAGGTATTGATATTATCTTAACTATAGATACATCAGGTTCAATGATGGCCCAAGATTTCAAAATTGATGGGAAACAACTTCAAAGGTTGGATATTGTAAAGATTGTAGTAACTGATTTTATTGATAAAAGAGCATCTGATAGAATGGGATTAGTCGTATTTGGTGATGAAGCGTATACCCAGTGTCCTTTGACATTAGATCATGGCATATTAATGGATTTTCTCGATAAAATTAAAATTGGAATGGTTGGTCAATCTACAGCTGTTGGCTCTGCAATTGGAATTAGTGTGAACCGTATTAAAGATTTGAAATCTAAATCTAAAATAATTATTTTGCTTACAGATGGTGAAAATACAAGTGGCCAAATTAATCCATTAAAAGCTGCTGAAATTGCAAAAACTTATGGAGTTAAGATTTATACCATAGGTGTTGGAAGTAATGGCCCTGCACCTTTTCTTGTTGAAACTATTTTTGGAAAGAGGTTTCATTATCAAGACGTAAAGCTTGATGAAAAAAGTTTAATTGAAATTGCTCGAATTACAGATGGAAAATATTATCGAGCAAAAAATACTGGTCAACTAGAAAAAATATATAAAGATATCGATAAATTGGAAAAGGTTGAGGTAAAGGTAAAAGAATATACTGAATATAATGAGCTTTTTCACTATTTTTTATTAATGGGCTTAATTGTTTTACTTTTTGAATTGATATTGGCCAATACAAAATTGAGAAAAATTCCTTAAGGAGAGTTTTTGTGAAGTTTGGAAATATTCATTTTTTATGGACACTGTGGCTACTGCCTTTTTTGGTAGTTTTTTATATGATCGCATTTAAAAGAAAAGCATATTTAATTAATAAGTTTGTTTCAAAAGAGTTGAAAGATAAACTGCTTAAAAATGTTTCTATTAGGAAGCAAAAGATTAAGGTTGTTTTAATTTTAGTCAGTATTTTATTTTTAATTTTTTCTTTGATTCGACCTAAATGGGGTTTTCACTGGGAAGAAGTAAAAAGAAAAGGAGTGGACATCATTGTTGCTCTTGATGTTTCTAAAAGTATGTTGGCAGAAGACGTAAAGCCGAATCGATTAGAGCGGGCAAAAAGAGAAATTGTTGACCTGTTAAATATTTTGCAAGGAGATAGAGTCGGTCTGATTGCTTTTGCTGGAACAAGCTTTTTACAAACACCACTTACATTGGATTATGGAGCCGTAGGCATCTTTCTAGATGAACTAGATACTGATATTATACCAGTACCAGGAACAGCGATCGCACAAGCAATAACAACTGCAACCAGCAGTTTTGATCAAAAAGATAAGAAATCTAGAGTTTTAATTTTAATTACTGATGGTGAAAACCATGGTGGGAATCCTGAAGAAGTATCAAAGCTTGCTCAGAAGCATGGAATAAAAATTTTCACCATAGGTATTGGTAAAGATGGAGGAGCTCCTATTCCGGATAAAAAAAATGGAGGATTTAAAAAAGATAGAACTCGAGAGTTAATTATTACAACCCTTGATGAGGCAACCCTTAAAAAAATTGCTTTAGCAACAGGAGGAAGCTATGTCAGATCAATTACTGGTGACCTCGACCTCGAAAAAATATATGAAAAGATTTTATCAGATGTAGAACAGAAAGATTTAAAGAGTGGAAGAAGACAGAGGTTTGAAGAGAGATTTCAATGGCCCTTAGTTGTAGCTATTTTACTTTTAATTTTTGAAGTTTTCTTTTCTGAAAGAAAAAAAGTGCGAAGTAAAATAAAAATAAAACAATCCATACTTCCTTCATTGTTTTTAATTATTATGTTGTCGTTGTTATCGCCTAAAGTATCTTATAGTAAAAACAGTGATGATCTGTATCGTGATGGCAAGTATCAAGAAGCGTTAAAAAGATTTTTAGACAAACAAATTGATTCACCTAATAATTATATTTTAAAATTTAACTTAGGTAATACCTATTTCAAGACCAAACAGTTTGAACAGTCGAAACAATTTTTT
>DAOVTR010000339.1 GCA_030633015.1 Bdellovibrionales bacterium | reverse complement strand
ATAAGAGCCATTTGCCACATCAGCTCCCTGCTTTGATACATAGCTAAAAACCTCATGGTTTTTAACCATATGTGAACGTGCAATTTTGGAAATTTCCCCTTTTAAATCATCCATATCAATTGATTGCAGATTAATAGAGGCTGAACTAGGTTTTAAAATGCTTGCCGAAGTTGAAAGAAGTTTAATGGCCATAATTGTAGCATTTTCATTATTATTGGCAACTATTCCAGATACGTGAGTTCCATGCATAAAAGTTCCATAGGCCATGACCCTATTTATAAACTCTTGATCCTTAAACTTATCCTGAATCCAAGAAACATCATCTTGAGTTAAGGTTCCATCATAACTTTTAGCTTGAATATGAAAAAATCTTGCCACATTTTCATCAAAGAGCCACATAAGTGAGTAATCCATAATATATTGATCATTATCAGCAAAGTTCCAACCATAATAATCATCAACATATCCATTTAAATCATCATCAATACGATTATCATAAGTCTCTGATGTATTAACCCAGATTTTATCATATAAGTCTGTATGTCTCTTATCCACTCCAGAATCAATAATCGCAATTGTTGCACCAAATCCCACTGCTGGCAGAAGAAACATTAAAATCCATCCATAAATAATTTTCAAAATAACTCCTAAATTAAAGAACATATCTGATTATAAAAACTGAGTAATATACACAGATATAAAAGGTTAGTTATTCTCTTAATACTTCATAAAGCTGTCAAAAAAAAGAATCTATCATTTTCTAACATTAACAAAAAAAAGGACAAACTATGTTTGTCCTTTAAATAATCATATTTTACTAGATGTATTGCTTACTGCATCAATGCTTTAATACCTGTTATTCTTGTAACATCCTCACCTCTACATCCATCTTCACTGCAAATAAATGGTCTTCTACACTTCGCCTGATAGTCATAACTATAATCAGTTGCTCCTCTAACTAAAATGCCTTCAACCTCAGCAGTCTCATCATTAAAGACTGCTGATCCTGAATTGCCACCAAAAGTATCTAAATTAGCAACAAAATAATCTTTTCTTGAATTTGATCTAACATTTGCTCCTGCTGAAATCTTAACAGGCAGTCCCGTAGGATGACCAATAACTACCAATGGCGCTGAATTTCCAATTTTACCTGATTTTCTAAATTTCAATGGAGTCCGATCTGTTACCTTTCGATCTAATTTAATAAGTGCATAATCATTATTTCCATATGAACCATTTTCTGTTTCAACAATTTCTTTACATCCATAAACATTTTTTGAATCAATTGCTGTAATCTCGTTATCACCTTCATTATGAACAGCAAAATCAAATACCCAGACATAATATTTACAATCTGTTGATGATTTTACACAATGACCTGCTGTAACTAAAAGATCATCCCCAACTAAAAACCCAGAACATCTTGCTGCTGTTGTCTGTGTTGCAAATTTTTCATCTTCACATACTCCGTACGCATCTTTAAGAGTTTTTCCATACAGAGAGTAATAACTTTTATCATCAGATAATTTTAATTTTGATTTAGATATATGAGCAGCAGTCGATCTTGCCAACTCAACATGGACAAAATCAGTTGCTTCATAAATATCGACTCGATTATCTTCTCCATAAACTACTTTATGATAAGAAAAAACGTTTAATGAAAATAGAAGAGAAACAAGAAGAAAGTAAATTTTCATATAATAATCCTTATTAAATTAAAACCATCCTAGTTGTATTAATTATTACGTTCTAAGTAGTTGATATCAACTCAAAACTTCTTACATCTAAATTTTAAATAAGGAGGATATAAAATCTTTTATGGTCAACTATTTGTGAAGAAAATCCACTTTCTTTTATCAAAGTCTAAAATTTCAAACCAGGATTCTCCACTTTGATCATCTGTAAATATTTCTGATATTTTTATTTGAATATTAGCTGAATGTACCTGATGAGAGTTTTTTAGGGTGTATATTAAAAAATTACCTTTTTGAATTAATTCTAACAAAGCCTCAATAGAATCAATTTTAAAGCGAAAACAATCTATTCTACTTGATCTTTTTTTTCCGGCTTCAAATATTAAAGTGGTATTATCTAATTCTAATGAAATTTTATTAATTTTTAATTTTACTTCAAAATCAAAAAGTTGTGACAAGAAGGATGATAAATAACTAGGATCAGAAGATATAATAAGAATTTCATCTAAATTCATAACTTCTCCACTTTCAATAAATACTCTACCCTAATGTCGGATCGGGATCAGGATCAGTTGTTCCGATACTGCTATCCTGATCTTTCATTTTTTCTTCTAAATCATCTACAAACTTCTTTTCAATCTCATCTTCGTTTTTATTTTTTTCTTCACTAACAGTCTCTTTTATTGGCTCACCAATATCTTTCCCATCAATAAGACTTTTAATTTGAGCTAGATCTAAAGTTTCCCAGACTATCAAGGCTTCTGCAACTCGAGTTAATGCCTCACGCTTGTCTTCTAAAATGGATACGGCAATTTTATAGTTTTTAGTAATTAATGAAAATACCTCTTGATCTATTGCCTTTGCTGTATCTTCTGAATAGTCAACCTGGTCTTGCGTAGAATTAAAAGGAGAAATACCTGTTTTTTGAAAATGAACAGGTCCTAGTTTTTTTGACATTCCCCACTGGCAAATCATTTTATGGGCCAGACTAGTTGCCCGCTCAATATCGTTAGATGCTCCATTCGTATACTCACCAAATATAAGTTCCTCAGCGCACCTTCCGCCCATTAAAAAAGATATATAATTATTAGCTTTTCCAGAACTCAAGCTTAACATCTCTTCATCTGGAAGAGTTTGAGTCACTCCTAGAGCTCCTCCTCGAGGAATAATTGAAACCTTATGAATAGGATCAGTCTGAGGAAGATTCATTCCAACTAATGTATGACCTGCTTCATGAAACGCTGTATTTCTTTTTT